>NZ_DASQNA010000042.1 GCF_035645195.1 Paenibacillus sp.
TTCAGCCTTGGTCTCTTCAGGATACTGGGTGAACTTTTGCCCTTTCTTTGGCGGCATAGAAAAATCCCCTCCGGTCAACAGTGTTTCATCCATGATACCATGGACTCTTTTTTCACTGTCTACCATGAGGGGATAATACCAATTCACCAAGACCTTGCCTTACTTTTTATTTAATAAGCCGTCCAACCAGCGTCCGCAGTTACCGTTGTCCCATTCACGAAACTCGACTCGTCCGATGCGAGGAACAATGCCACCTTCGCGATCTCCTCAGGTTCGCCGACGCGGGGGGTGATCCCCATGCCCGCCATTGCGCGCTCCGCCCCGAACGGGTTCGGCGCCGTCATTGAAGCCGCAATATTCGGCACAATCGCGTCGCAGCGAATGCCGAGCTTCGCGTATTGATAGCCGACGCTGCGATAGCGGAAGCTCAGAGGATGAAGTCCTCGGCTTCGAGGATGACCCGGCCCTTGATCGCGATTAGGAAGTCGGTATCCCGATCGCCGTCGACATTGCCCGCTACGAAGGTGGTGTTCCCAACGATGTAGGTCCGGATCTGACCGGGGCCGGTGAACTCCGCCGGTCCGACGAAGGTGAACGCCTCGTTGGCGGTGTCGGGCATCAGTCCGCCCCAGTAATGCGGCAGGGCGTCGATCGCCGAGAAATCGAGTCGGTCGCCTTTGCTGAAATCGACGATGAGATCGGCTGTGGCCGAAGTGGCGCCGGTCTCGACCACGTCCGTCCATTGGAAGATGTCGTCGCCGCCATTGCCGGTCATCGTATCGGCGCCCAGTCCGCCAATTAAGGTGTCGTTAGCGCCGAGTCCGGCGAGTTCGTTGTCCGCGGTGTCGCCGTACGCCGTCAGTTCCGCCATGCCAGGCTCGGTGTAGCCTTCGGCGCTGGTTATCCCGGCGTTCTGATAGACCGCCAGCTTCTCCTCGTCCGTCATCCAATCGGGCAAGCCAAGCCCGACAGTGTATGTGTTCCAGTTGTGAGCTTCGACCGTGCCGGTGACAGGCGCGATGCTGCCGATACGTTCCGGCAGGATATACATCGTCCCGGCATGGTTTTCGCTCAAGCCCACAAACTGCGCGTAATCGTTCTTGACCAGATAGAATTCAAAACGTCCTTCGAAGGCATCAGATTCAAGTCCATGGTACTGAATGGCCTGATCCGACCAGGGGGGGGCGCCGAAGCCGGTGAAGTCAGCCCGCGCGTCGGTCGCCGCCTCGCCATAGCTCTTTAGCGAATGCGCGAGTACCCATGCGGTCACGCCGCTGCCACCCGAGTGGCCCATCACATGAATGGCGGCGTCTGCATACCGCTCGTCGTTGAAGATCTGATCGTAGATGGCGACGCTGCGATTAACGTTGTCATTCGGGAGGCCTACCATCATGGTATATGTCTCATTATTACTAGGCTGGTGACCCTGGAACGTGAGCACGACGTCGGTGACCTTCCCCGAGGCGTTGAGCCTTTCGACAACGCCCGCCAGGAAGCTGCCGTCATCGAGGCGGTGAACGTAGGCGTTCGCCCAACCGTCACGGAAGGGAATCGTCTGCCCATAAATCTCCATCCCCGGCCAGCCAGAGCCGAAAAGCACACGCTCTTGTAGTGTGATGTTCGACGTTTGCTCAATATAGAGATCGTTTTTCATACCGGTTGTATCAGTAGAAGCGGCAAATGCAGCCCCAGCCATACTTACGATCAAACATAAAACCAGCATCAGTAACAATGAGAGTTTTTTTGCTTTTTTCATAAACCATCCTCCTTGTTCTTTTTACAATTTAATAATAGCGCTTTCACATTTTTACAATGGTGATTTTCCGCTAAAACCTCTTCATATCGTAATTCCCTCCAATAGGTGTATTTGAAAATCACATTTTCATCGTATGATTCTTCCCAATAAATAACTAACACTCTGACGACTTTATTGATATCGCTTTCACGACTTTTTGCAAGTAATAATGCCAAGTGCTATGGAAACGATAAGTTTCGTTCGAAGAAGTCGGCAAACCAATATGCTTCTAGTGTGAAACTCTATTTAAGGATTGGGATGTGATAATAAAGTCGTTAAAACTCTATTCATTAGTCGTCAAAGCGTTAGTCCAACTTGATGCCGTTACGCTACGATTGGATTAAAGCCATAGTGAAAGGGGATTACAATGAACTCATTCCGTTTAGCCAATATTTTTTCGGACCACATGGTGCTGCAAAGGGACAAACCGATCAAGATCTGGGGAGAAAGTGCGGACAATCAAACGATTTTCGTAAAAATCAACTTCACTGAAGTAACGGCAGAAGTCAAGGATGGCAAATGGGCAGTGGAATTGCCGCCTATGGCCGCCTGTGAAAGCTGCGAACTTCGAGTTAGCTCCAGTAACCCGGTTGACCAAGAAATTATTGTTCATAATGTTGCGATCGGAGAGGTCTGGGTTGCCGGAGGACAATCCAATATGGAATTTGATTTGAAATCCGATATCGAAAGCGATGAATCGATCCGCTTAGCCGACAATCCGTTTATCAGGTTTTATGACTGCCCTAAAACGAGTTATGAAGGTCACGAGCACGAAGAAGATTTCAGTGAGTTTGGATTTTGGAGACCCTGCGACGCGAAGCATGCTCCTTATTTTTCGGCAGTAGGCTTTTATTTTGCGAAGAAGATCTATGAATTGCAACAAGTGCCCGTCGGCATTATCGGTTGTACTTGGGGAGGTTCCTCGGCATCTGCATGGATGGATGAAAAGTATTTGGCCGAAGACCAGCAGCTCAGCGTTTATTTGCATGAGTATGAAGAAGCCGTTAAGGATTTAGATATAGAAGAGTACGAACTGAAGTTACGACAAAGGCAATCGCGAATGAACTCTCCCGAAGTAATGGCATTTATAGAAAATATGCGAGCAGGGAGACTTACTGCAGAGCAGCTGAGCGAGTTGGCTGCCTTGAGGTCGCAAGGGCAGACATTGCCGCCTATTGGGCCCAAATATTTTAATCGGCCGGCTGGATTATACCATCATATGGTTGAGAAAATATCTGGCTTCACCGCGAGGGGGATCATTTGGTACCAAGGGGAATCTGATGAGAAGAAAGCAGAACTGTATGGCAAGCTGTTTACAGCATTAATTCAATGCTGGAGAGAGGCTTGGCAAGACGAACTGCCGTTCTTGTTTGTCCAGTTGGCGCCATACGGGTCTTGGGCCGGGGCGACCGGAGAGAACTTCCCAGCAGTTCGCGAGCAGCAAGAGTTGGTATCCAAAACCGTTCCGAATGCTTATATGGCAAGTATTATGGATGCGGGGATGGAGTTCGACATTCACCCGAAAAGAAAGCGCCCCGTTGGCGAACGTTTGGCGTTATTGGCCAGAAATAAGGTGTATGGCGAGAATTTGATAAGCGAAGCGCCGGAAGTGGAACGTGCTTCACGTGATGCAGGAACAATAACCATAACCTTTAAGAATGTTGGAAATGGGTTTGTGCTGATCGGCGAACAAATAAACGGCATTAAAGTTTTTATTGATAACGAGGAACTCGTAGAATTTAAAAGCGAAGCAAAAAATAATACCCTTACAATTGAGAGCGAACGAATGCAAGATAGCGAAAAAATTGAAGTAAAGTTTGCGTGGACGGCTTATGTAGAAGTAAACCTGTACAGCAGTGCAGGTCTTCCTTTGAAACCATTTAAACTAATCCTTTAACATGTACACTACCGCCACACATCTTCCGTCAGTGGAAGCGAACGGCGACATCAGGAGTCGTCAGTAAAGGGAAAACTTGGAAGTGGGGCACGTTGAAAAAGTCCGTGATTTGTTGCTGGCAGCAACGAAACACGGACTTCTCGTTTTTTTCTAAGCTGCGAAGGAAGAGCGGAGGACTATTTCAATTCGCCAAATTGACCTACAGCCTCAAACCGGAAAGACAGAAACTCGATCGCATCTTCGCCATGATACGTAAAATAAAGCGGCAGTGTGCCCCGTACATCCAGTACGACTTCGCTTTCGCCCCAAGTGTCTGAGCCGGCGAGCCGAATGAAGCCTGCTTCCCCTGCGCCCGTGGATACCGAAAACTTTCCGCGGCCTGATCCCCGGGTCACCACTTTTAACACAATCGGGCCGTCAAACGTGAAATATTTGAATCCGATCAGCGTTCCTTGCTTGACGTTTGTGACATATCTCTGGTCTCCTTCATGGGTGATGAACGGAATATCAAAGGGCGATTTGCGGTTCGTAATATGCGGCATTGCCCCGTTCGTCAGATTGCACGCGATGGCCGCGGAATATTCGCCTTCCGTCGGAAGCGGTCCTCCGTTAAGCCCGCAAGACGTCATCTCGACTTGAGGGATGCTGCCGTCCGGGAGAATCGTAATGGGCTCCGCGCATGCCTGCCGGCTATAGGTTGAATTGTGAGTTTGCCGGTGATAGAACACGTACCATTGTCCGTTGATGCACTCGATACTGCCGTGCGTATTGGCGGTCATATTGAGCCGATCTTCTTCTCTCCGCCCTTGGTATCCAACGTCTCCGATCGAAATAATCGTGCCGCGGTAGACAAAATCTTTATCTGGATACGCGCTTACCGCGTAGCAAAGCTCGTGGCTCAACTGCGATGAATAAATAAAGTAATACAGATCGTTGATCTTACGAATCGAGCTGGCTTCATAGAAAGCATGTCCCTCGAAGCTTGTGCCCTTCGCCGTGAACTCGCCAGGAATAATTCGGACAGGCTCAGAGGCTATAGTAAGCATGTCATCGGCTAAGGTAGCGACAACCGCTCCCATGACGATTCCGTCTTCCTCGCTTAAAATCTCTTCCCTGCTTTTACGGTACAGCATCATTTGGGCTGCGACCAAGCTCTCCTTCACCACTTCAGGCGGAATTTCCTGTTTAGGCTGTTCTGGTTGATGTCCGTGGGCCTCGGCCGCTCGCGAGGACAAGGACGAGCCGTAATAAAAGCGGATTACGCCGTTATCATTTATCAAAGCCGGATCACCTAGCACAAACCGTTTAAATGGCGTACCGTCCGGATTCCGCACGTACCCATAATACTCATATTTGCCGGCTGGCTCGTCGCAAACCGCGACATAAATGGGATGATAAACTTCTTCCGTGCCTCCGGCCATATGGTAATAGAGATAATAGCGTCCATCATTGCCGCGCACGACATCCGGCGCGGTCATGAGCGCTCCCGTACCGTATGCAGGGTGATCGGACTCAATCGAGTGAATCACTCCCTCATAACGCCAATCGCTCAAATCAGTAATAGGCGCGGAGTAGCCGACGTAATCGCCAACCTCACAGTACTGATCTCCGCCTTCCTTATCATGGGAACCGTATAAATAGATGCGATCTCCGAATACATGAGGTTCGCCGTCTGCGATATACTCATGCAATGGTAAAAAGGGATTATACGTTTTTTTCATTTTTCTCCCTCACCTCGTCCCCTCTGTGACCCCTCGGTCAGTACGCTAAGAGATTCGCAGGATTCTCGACCGTGAGCTTGCGGACTTCTTCGCTCAGACCGAACGCGTGCAACTGTCCCAGCATCTCCGGGAACCGGGTGTATCCATAAGACCCGGCTGTCTTCCCATAGGCTTTCGTCGAACAATCATGACCGCAGACAATTTGGGAACCGTACCCTTTTTTCAGTATAGCAATCAAGCCTTTCAGCCGATCGTAATCATCCGGGAGCGTGGTGACGTAGGTACCCCAGGAATCGAAGCCGACGTACACGCCTTGGTCTAAAATCTTCTCCAGGTAGTCCGTATTTACGTTTCTTCCCGTTTCAGGATTGGCAAGGTAAGCATGGTTCTCGTTGCCTCTGCGCAGAAATTGATCCTGGTGCATCATTAAAAGTCTATCGGGGTTCATGCCGCATTCCTTCAGAGCCACATCGACAACCTCGTATAGATGTTCGTTCGTCATCGGATATCCCGTATGGACATGAACCGAAAGTCCGGTTTCATTCGAAAGTCTTGCCTGTGCGCGGAGCGCATCTAGTTCGCTCTTCTCTAAAGAACCGTCTTTATTGATTGTATTCACTGCACATTTTAAGAAACCGGGCTTAACATCGGTGCCGTCGATTCCATTTTCGATCTCCTTTTTAAACACTTCGTACATGAATCTATCGTCTTTACCGATATATTCGTCCGGACGGGCCGCTGCATAATAAATACCGGTACAAGTCACAAGGTGAATCCCGCTCCGTTGAGCGGCTTCCTTTAATAACTCGGCAGGAGCCCTCAATCCAATGGGAGAGGCATCGACGACGGATCGGCCGCCGATCCTCTGGAATGCTTTGAATTCAGCCACCGCGAAATCAATATCCCCAGCTAATGAACAATCATCTGAGAAAATCGACATTCCCTGCCGTAAACTTGCTAGATTTTCCATGCGAAGTTCCAGCATCTCGGCAGGGATATTTCCTTTATGGTGCATGACCTCTCTGCCCAATAAGGTAATATCCGCTAAAACATGCTCGTGCGCGGTCGTATACCCTAATTCCTCCGGCGGTATATCTCCTAAGACAGTTGTAATTTTCTTACTCATGGATTTGTCTCCTCCTTACAATAAACCAGGTACTATAAATCATCTTAACGAACGAACCGCCCTCTCACTAACGGTATGACGACTTCATCGATGACGGTTTCCCGACTTAGCAGATGACGCATAAGAAAAAGGCCTTGGCCGTAGCCAAGACCATCCCTTCGACGGTAAAGATTTTACCAGTGAATATCCACACCGCCTTCCACACGTAAATCTTGCCCGGTAATCCATCTACTTTCCTCCGAAGCCAGGAATAGAATGACTGGCAAAATATCTTTCTCCGGGTCACCGACTCTTTTGAAAGGACTATTTTTTGCCACTTGTGTCTTAATGACTTCAAGGATTTCTTTGGTATAATCATTCATTGCTGAATCCGTTAAAGCGATGGGGCTTACATTATTTACTCGGATATTATATTGCCCCCATTCTTTAGCGACTGTACGCGTAATTGCTCCTACAGCACCTTTTGCAGCTGAATAAGAGGCAAATCCCTCTATACCATGTACAGCATTGCTAATAAAATTGATGATTGAACCACCCTGATCCTTCATTAAAGGGAAACATAATTGCATCATTGTCCATGTTGCATAGGCTTGTGTTTTTAAAGAATGGTCCAAATCTTCAATCGTTTGCTCGATAAACGGCACCAAATAATTAGAAGATGTAGCTCCATTAATTAATACATCTACCCGACCAAATTTATCTTGTATTTGATTCACGAAGCACTTTATTTGATCTTGTTCTTTTAAGTTTGTATAGGTTACTAAAACTTCCGCTCCTTCTGCCTCGCATAGCCTTGCAGTTTCTTTGACCCTTTCTTCTTGGATATCACAGATTGCAAGTTTCGCTCCTTCTCTTGCAAAACCGATCGCATTTTGTTTCCCTAGACCGGCTGCGGCACCAGTTATCGCCCTATCGGTGATACAAGCGAAATATTCCCGAAGCGACGAATAATTGCCTTAAGCGTTTTCGTTTCTTATCCATAAAAGGCGCGACGCAGCGCTTCCAGAACATCTCGCTTCTCCGCAATCGTAACCCTCGCATCTTCAACGAAATGAAAGCCGTGAGGAGCGCCGGGGTACACATGCAATTCCGTGGGCACGCCAGCCCGAATTAATCGCTTGGCATATTCGATGCATTCTTCGGCGAACAAATCAATCGCCCCGACGCTGATGAAGGTCGCCGGCAAGCCTGTTAAATCTTCTGCACGCGCCGGAGCCGCATAAGGCGAGACGCCTTCCGCACCCGGATCATGCCCGAGAAGGGATTTCCAGCCAAGGGTATTACATTCACGCGTCCAGACATATTCGCCGTTATAAGGATTCGAGTCGGCTATGCAGGTCCTGTCGTCTAGCATCGGGAACTGAAGGCGTTGGAATAAAATATTTACTTCGCCGCGATCGCGTGCCAATAGGGCTAGAGAGGCTGCAAGTCCGCCTCCGGCGCTTCCCCCGCCGATCGCGATCTTATCTCTATCGATTCCTAACTCCAAGGCGTTCGCATGCATCCATCTTAGCGCAGCGTAACAATCCTCGATCGGTCCGGGGGAAGGCGTCTCGGGCGCCAATCGGTAGTCAACCGATACGACGGTACATCCCAGTTCTGCACACAGCATTGCATTCTCGTAATTGCCGGCATCGGCCGTACCCAATATCATGCCGCCGCCGTGAATATCTAAGTACCCTGGGCTTGGAGCAGATCTCTCTTTGGGTTGAATGAGAATGACGCGAACATCCGGGGCATCCGGAGGACCAGGTATGAACGTTTCGGTTACGACGACAGGAAGTTCTTCAGGTACAGGTTTCATCTGCGCCTTCGTTTGTTCACGAATAAACGGAAGCATCTCTTTCGTCAACACGACACCAACAGGGAAAAGGTCGATATGCTTCTTTAAATCGGGGTCCATCAAATGGAAACTCTTCTGAGTACTCATTTTGCTTCCCCCTATTTCAACTGATCAAATGCGAACGATATAAATTCGAACACCCCGCTGCCGCTATAAGTGAAGTACAGCCCTGCAGTACCCCTTACATCGATAACCGCCGAACTGTCGCACCATGTTTCGGAGCTCGAGAGCGGTATAACACCTATATCCTTCTCGTCCGTAGACACTATGAAGCTGCCGTTGCCATTGCCGCGGGTGACGACCTTCAGAACGGTCGGCCCCTCGAACGCGAAGTATTTAAATCCGATGCGCGTGTTCTCTTTGACGTTGGTGATATATCTTTGCCCTTCCCCATGCGTAATGAACGGGATGTCGCTGTCAATTCTTCGATTCGTGATATGCGGCATTGCTCCGTTCGCCACATTGCACGCAATGACCGCCGAGTACTCTCCTTTAGCTATTAGCGGTCCGCCGTTCAGCCCGCAGGAAGTCATCTCGACTTGGGGAATGCTGCCGTCCGGCAAGATCTCAATCGGCTCTGCGCAAGCCTGACGGCTGAAGGTGGAGCTGTGGGTATGCCGGTGGTGGAACACATACCATTGGCCGTTAATGTTCTCGATGCTGCCGTGATCGTTCGCCGTCATGTTTAAGCGATCTTCCTCTTTCCTACCGCTATACCCGACATCTCCATTGGAGATAATCGTTCCCCCGTACGTAAAGCCTTGGTCAGGGTATTTGCTTACGGCATAGCAAAGTTCGTGACTTTGCTGAGAGGAATATATGAAGTAGTACAGCTCTCCGATCTTGCGAATCGAACTTGCCTCATAGAAGGCATGGCCCTCGAAGCTTGTTCCCTGCGCTGTAAACTCGCCTGGAATAATTCGGACAGGACCGGATGTTACCGTTAGCATATCGTCGGCGAGCGTCACCACATTGGCGCCCATAATCCCGTCCGGTTCGCTTTCGATTTCCTCCCTCGATTTATGGAAAACCATCATTAGAGCAGAAACCATGCTTTCCTGCGAAAATGCAGCCGGTTGCGCTTCATGCTGCTGCGCCTGCGCCGACTCGTGCCCGGAGGCTTTCGCAAGCTTGCTGGAGAGAGAGTACCCGTAATATAAGCGGATCGTCCCGTTATCGTTGATCAACGCTGGATCATGGAGAATGTGGCGCTTGAACGGGCTGCCGTCCGGATTACGCACATAGCCGTAATATTCATAGGCTCCTGCCGGAGTATCGCATACCGCAACGCTGATCGGGCTGTGAAATCCGACGTCGCCGGACAAGTTATAGTAGAGATAGTACCGCCCGTCATTGCCCTGTACGACATCGGGCGCATACAGCTTCGACTTCTCCGTCGCGCCCGGATCCTGCTTGGCGGTATAGATCACGCCTTCATAGCGCCAGTCGCTCAAATCGGTCACAGGCGCGGAATAGCCCACGTAGTCGCCCAACTCACAGTATTCATCCCCGCCTTCTTTATCGTGAGAGCCGAATAGATATATTCGATCCCCGAACACATGAGGTTCTCCGTCGGGGATATATTCATTCAGCGGAAGGAAAGGATTATAAACTTGTTTTGTTTTGGTCGGTTTCAAGTCTTCTTCTCCTTCGAATTGCGTTATTTACTTCACTTCGATTACCGTCACAGCGTCGCTGCAACCTTCCGCCCTTGCCGTCAATCGAATCGTTCCCGGCTCCGTCGGGCGGATTACCGCCACGGCGCGCCCTTCATACGTGGAATGCTCGTTCCCAGTAAACGATTGTTCCGTAATCGGATTTGCGCTACCGAAGCCAAGCAGTTCGCCGCCTTCTACCTCAATCGTAACCAACCGATCGGCGGATCTGTAACGGGTACCGGCCGCATCCTGAAGCTCGATAGCAACATAGGCTAAATCAAGCATTCCCGCCTGTACGACGTCACGCTCCGCAATCGCGGTCAGATAAACTTTTCCTTGTGCCGACACAAGGGAATAGCGGCCTTGCTCTATCCCGTTGGCGAAGGCAACCGCTTCCACGATCCCTGGCTGATATGTTATATCGAATATCGCTTTGAAGCCATTCGCTTCCCCTGCCGGCATCCTTCCGCACGATTCGCCGTTCAGGAACAGCTCAACTTCATCGGCATCGGAATATACCTCAATCTTAATCGGCTTTCCTTCAAACCCCGGCCATGTCCAACTGCCGACGCTGTCGCTCCAGGACCAGAAGGAAGTACCGGGAACATCCGCATAGTGCTCCGGGCGTTGCACTGCAATATACGGTTGCTTGCGCAATCCAAACACAATCTCCCGAAAATAAGATGCCGGACGCCGTTCGCCAGTGAGGTCGATATCCCCGCATCTGGATGTCAGCCATGGATATTCGGCATACACGCCGAAGTCCATTGGATCCGTGCCGTCGTACGTAATCCTGCCGATGCCGGCCTCGCCGAGATAATCCCACCCGGTCCATGTAAAGTCGCCGATCACATGAGGATTATCACGTACGAGACGCCAGTTCACATCGATATCTTTCGGGAACGTCTCGCTTCCTACGATGATCCGATTGGGATACAATGCCTTATCCATCTCATAACGCATGGATAAATAGTTATAGCCCGCAACGTCCACATAAGCGAAGGATTCTTCCGTCGTGTCCCCAATCTCCGACTGGACCTTCACGGACTCAATAATGTCGGCCAAACGGGTCGTAACTTCGTTGATATCTCCGGTCAAATCCCGCTTTTCAGCCATCTGTGCGCTCATCATTCGTTTCATCGCACTCATCAGGCCGAATGCGGCATTGGAAGAGTTCGTAATGTAGCGGGTCCCGTCCAATTCGCGTAGCTTCTCCGCCAATGCACGTCCCCACAGATTTCCGGAGGCCAACCCCACCTCAGGGATTTCATTTCCGATCGAGTAAAGCACGACACAAGGGTGGTTATAGTCTCTCTCTACCATCGCCTGCAAGTCGGATTCCCACCATTCCGGGAAACTGAGCGCGTAGTCATACGGAGATTTCTCCAACGTCCATGAATCGAAAGCCTCGTCCATAACCAGCATCCCGATCCGGTCGCAAGCTTCCAATAACGTGCGGCTGGCCGGATGGTGGGACATCCGGATCGCGTTAAACCCGGCCGCTTTAAGGATTTCTATCCGTCGTTCTTCGGCTCTGAATACTGAAACGGCGCCGATCACTCCATGGTCGTGGTGAATGCAGGCGCCGCGCAGCTTCACGGGCGCTCCGTTGATGCAAAGGCCGCGTACCGGGTCCAAGGATAGTCGTCGAATGCCGAAGGTCTCCTCGTTCTCGTCCAGCACCGTATCGCCATCCATCAGAAGGGTTCGGCAAGTGTAGAGGACAGGAGTATCTGTGTTCCACAGCTGCGGATGGTTTACAATCAAGCGCTGACGCAGCTTCCCGCTTTGCCCGCGGAATACGGTCATCGGTACATTGTCGGCAGCCACCTTATCTCCGGCAGGATCGTATAACTCCGTAATCAGTCTTACCGTCTTGGATGCCGCCGCGGAGTCATTGCGTACAACCGTATCGACGGAAAGAACGGCGAATGCGTTAGACACGTCCTCTGTTGTGATACGGACACTGCTTGGAGCGATATATATCAATCCGGAAGTCAACAAGTGAACATCGCGATAGATTCCAGCGCCGGAATACCATCGGGAGTCGTCAGCCGTCCGGCAGAGCACCTTCACTTCGTTGGTTTCGCCGCGTTTGATGAACTGATCCGCCTCGATTCGAAACATGGAATACCCATAAGGCCGATGTCCGGCGAAGCTTCCGTTAATGTAGACCATCGCCTGGTTGTAGACGCCATCGAATTCCAGAACGACGTGCTCCGCACCTTCCGGCACTTCGAAGCTTTTAAAATACTCCCATTCTCCGTTCCGGAAATACCCTTTCTTCGTACCGTTCATCTGCTTGGGATCGCGCTCTTGTTCCAACATAGCATCGTGAGGCAAGGTCACCTTCTTATGGGAATCCGTAAAGTTGAACCGTCTCCCCTGTTTCTTGACCTGCCAATCCCGGTTAAAATTAGTTCTTTTCAAGCCAATCACTCCCATACTTTATTTTTAGCCCCACTGCCGGAATCCCTACTCAAGCTTATAACCAAAATCCGGAATCGTTTGCCATCTTCTACGCAATTCATGGGCGGCTGCTTTCGGCTTTCGTTCCCGCGTAAACACGCCCTTCTTATTCCCCTGTACCCGCACGATGCCTTGGCTAGTCTGGAAATCCGCAAAATTCCATACATGTTCGCCGACGAACTCCTTGAGTTCATCGAATACCTCGTGGTTCGCCCGAAGATACTCCACTTGATATTCTTCTGTAAACATGACAGGGTCCACATCGTGGAAGCCGGCGATCGTATCCGCGCCGTATTCCGTCATCATGATCGGCTTGCCTGGGCAACGCTGGACCCATGCGCCAAGCTCTCGACGCAGCAACGCCTTGGCGGTTGCGAAATCGCCGCCGAACGCGTACCAGCCGTAGTAACGGTTTAGACACAAGACATCGACGAGTTCGGCCACCTTGTCCTTGTCGGGCGTCGCCATCATCATATTGACGATCGTAACGGGACGTTTCTGCGGATCCAATGATCGGGCCAACTCCACCAGCGGACGGAAGTATTCCTCCGCCCCGTCTTCCTCCGATGCCGGCTCATTCGCAATGCACCACATAACAACGCACGGATGATTTTTATCTCGCGCGATCATCTCCCGCACAACTTGTTGGTGAATCTCTTGGGTTTTCAAGACTTCCCATGTGTTTCGTTTCGGCCCTTGCGTCGGCGTCACGTTAAAGCTGAGGTGCATGCCGACGGCGGGCGTTTCGTCAATGACCACGATTCCCTCTTGGTCGGCGAGTCTCATAATTTCTTCCGAATACGGATAATGCGCCGTCCGGAAGGAGTTGGCTCCGATCCACCGCATCAAGCGGAAATCCATCACGTTCGCAGCTTCGTTCAGACCTCTGCCATTGAGCGGGGTATCTTCGTGCTTTCCGAAGCCCTTGAAATAAAACGGTTTGTTGTTGATTAAGAATTTACCGTCCCTCACTTCTACCGTTCGGACGCCGAAGGGCTGCTCGTACACGTCAACGACCTGTCCGTCTTGTACTGTTTCAACCTTAAGCTGATAGAGATAAGACTGGAGCGGCACCCATAGCTTTACGTTTTCGATTCGGATCGTACCGGACGCCCCTCGGCACTCTCCGACGACCGCCCCCGATGCATCGACGCATGTCGCTTTAATCTGTGCATCGCCTTCGATGGTTGTCTCGTAACGAACTACTCCGGTCGAACCGTCCAACTCCGTTACGATGCTTATGTCCTTGATATAGCTGAACTTGGGCGTCGTGTAAATTTTTACCGGTCTATGAAGCCCCGCGTAGTTGAAGAAGTCGAAGTAGGGACTGTTTTTGACAACCTTGCCAACGCCGGGCATCTCCGTCTCGCTGTAAGTCCCCATCGGGAGCGTCGTTTCGTCCACAATATTATTCACTGCAACCGTAAGGCGGTTTTTACCGGTTTGCACGAGCGAGTTGATCTCGGCCTCGAAAGGCGTGAATCCGCCGGTATGCTCGACCGCGAGCTCCCCGTTCACATAGACCTTCGCTTTATGCGTGGCCGAACCGAAGCGTAACACCAATCGTTGGGAGTGGAGCAACGCAGGCACCGTAAATTCTCTCTCGTACCACACCCAGCCTACATGGTTACGAATATCGGCGGCGACACCCGCGTCATTGAACGAAGCGGGAACGGCCATGCGGATCGGATCCGCCAGTTGCGCGCGATACCACTCCTCTTCAAATCCGGTACCCTGATCCAATTTGAAATTCCAGATCCCGGACAAATCGATTACATTGCGTGATTCTGTAACGATTGGATATAACAAACTCATCTGCTCCTTCACCATTGCGTTGATATTATGAAACTTCTCCACTTTCATGATAGCTAACCTTAATTAAGCTAACTAACGCTTTGCCGACTTCCGTCATAACACTTTCACGACATACTAGAAAATGAACGCGAAAAACCGGGTCTTCAGCGAGACCCGGTTGCATAATTAAAAGTACTGTTTAAGTATTCGCAAGTCGTTAGCCAGACTGGCGAATTTATCCGGAGAAGCTGTAATATTCTCCGTAATGGCATAACGAACATGCCCCATACCGCGTATGAATGCACAGATTTCCACTAGATCGAAAGTCCCTCTTCCGAGATTCGAATAATCCTCAGGGGCCGTGTAATCCCGATAGATCATAAAGCTGTCGAACGCCTTGTCGCCTTCCCGATGTAACGTTTCGAAGATATTAACGGGGAATTTGGGGGAAGGGCTGATATCTTTGAAATGAACGATGTCGCAGCGGCCGCCGAGCTTTTTCAACATGTCTGCGGGCTGATGGCCAGCCCGCAGCACCCACCCCAAATCTAATTCAAAGCGGACGTAAGCCGGATCAGTACATCCGATCAGTTCCTCGTATAAGGTCCGATCCCCGTCCTTCAGAAATTCATGAGCATGATTGTGATAATAGAGGATAAATCCCTTCTCGTACATTCGCTTCCCGACACGATTCATCTGTTCGGCGATGCGCATCGTATCTTCCCGGTTGCTGATCCAAACAGACGGCAGGACGATCTTCCGGCAATTCAACGTCTCATAGTACGAACAGACGGAATCCCAGTCGTGGTCGTCCAACGGTCGATCCATTCTTGCAGCCTCTTGCCCCGAAACCGCAGACAGTCCCAGTTCCGCTAATTTCTCTCTTAATTCATTGGCGGGAAGGACATCCATATAACGTGTATAATTGCTTATGTTGTAACCGACCAGTTCAATATTCGAATAGCCGGCTTCCGCAATGCGCGCTAACGTCCCGAAGTAGTCTTTGCTTAGTTCCAGTTGAACAGAAGATAAATTGACTCCCGTTTCAATCGGCATTGAAATTCACTCCCTATTCGGATCTGAGAAACCGGACTTTTGCAGTTGCGCCCATCGCATCCTTAGCATGGAAGCGCAACTTTACCCAAGGCGCGAGCTGCAGAACTTCGATTCGAGGATCCGCCTCGCGGACGGTACTGACCGCCATGTCCAGCTCCAATTCAATGCTTCCGGCGTTTTCATAAGTCGGGTCGCTTACGGCTACCTCCATCGTTTCATCCGTTATGTGAACCATAACGGAGGCTTTACCGGTGCAGGTTACCTCCCGCACCGTTGTTCTCTCGTCGGTCCAGAAATTTACGCCGAGCATTCGCAGACTCGAATGGTATACGGCATGCGCGGCGGACGACTGCTGAACGATCTCGACCTGCGGTTGAACGGCGTACCGTTCCGTCTCCGCGTCGGTTTTACCGGGGAGAAGCACATAGGCATAATGTCCGTCTTGCGGAGACACCCCATGGTCGAACCAAACAGTAAGATAGTTTCGGGATATTTCCGTATCCGGCCCGGTGCCGATATCGCTCCAGCGACCGATTCTCGTTTCGCGCTTGGCCTGCAACGTCACAGTTGCGGGGAAATAATACCCGATCCCCTCGCCGGGGGAGTCCCCCTTTAGGTGCATCCATTCCGTACCCGCCAGTGCGGAGGACCAACCCGGTCGATCCGACACGAATTTTCCGTTCACCACAAACCGATTGGTACCGTCCGCGTTCAATTTCCGGTTCTCCACCACAGTCTCTACACGGAACGGCCCGTCGAAACGAATATCCGAGCCTACGGCAACAATTTCGTCCTGAAACAAAAACCACGACTTCTTCGCACGCATCGGATCTTCGAAGGCTTCCGTTCTATAATCCTCCAACATCATTCCAGCCGAACCGTATTGCCCTAGGAGCTCCGTACCGCCTGCCCAGCTTTCCCCGCTGCGATACCAATTCCCGAATCCGTTCGTTCTCGGTTGATCCGTAACGGTAACGCCCGCCAACCGGTATGGATCGACGGTCGGCCAATACCCATCCGAGTAGTGTTCTAAATCACCGTTATATAACGTCGTATGGCCGTGCGCCGTATACCAACCTTTCAAATTTTCACCGTTGATCGACTCGTAGGTAGGAATTCTATTCGAATGCATACCGATCCCGAACGCAAATTCCGGTCGCTGCAGCACGGCCCTTGCCATATTGGCAAACATCTTGAATTTCGGAGCCGGCGCCGCAGCGATAATCTGATCATCCTGAAGCACTTGTTCGGCAAAGGTGCGCAAATACGAGGGAACGTGGAGTAAGAATGATTTCGCCTTGTCTTCCTGAATCCAATACTTCACCATCGATTGCATTCTGACAGCATGCTCACGAGGAGCAAAAGTGGACAGCTCGAGAATCGCCCCGATCACAATGTGACCTGCTTCATGATTTTGTAAATGAGGTCTCGTAACTTCACGCCCGCTAACCATGTCCATCATGGAGCCGCGGAAGAGCAACGGCTCGAACGATTGATATACCATGTCATATATTTTGCCTTTCAGCGAATCCTCGACATCGAACGGAGTCCCCTGTAACACATGAAGCAACGGGACGAGGTGGGACAATAAACCTCTTCCATATGCCCCGGTATAGGGAAGGCCGTGTTGCGTAAATGAGCCGTCTGCGAAAAAACCGCCTTCTCCGCCTGTCACATACTCAAACAACAGGCATAACGCGTCCCGCACTCTCTCAAGCATGGCCGCATCCTCGAGCAGAATCGACCGCAACGCAATGACTTTACAAATCCATACCCGATTTGCGCCGGTAGAAGTCATCGTCGGATAATTCGAAGTGGAGTTCAGAAACGTGTCAGGATCAGGCGAGAATTTGTCTACCGGGGCCATATAGGCTTCGATCTTCTTTTTGGGAAGATACTGGAACAGCAATAACACCGTTTCCGTTAAGGCCATCGGCGCGCCGATCTCCCAGTCCCACCAGTTGCCGCCCGTCTCCGCGCGTTCGTTGTATTGATTGGCGAGTATCCAATCCAGTGCCTCTATGATGTCATCCTTTAACGGCTGGCATCCTTCCAACTCGGAACCCGATGTGCGATAGGCGATTGCCATCTGACGAAGTCGAAGCAAGTTCGTTGTAACTGGGGCAAACCCAGGGTTTCCCAGGTTGTTCCATAAACAGGTACGGTGCGGCCCCTTCTCCATATGTTCCCAGTAGAATTGAGCCTCTGCCGTCACACCTTCGGACGTTGCCGACTCGCGGGATTTAAAATACGTAAACAAATGCTCGTTGATAATACCCGTCCAAGCCTCTCGCAGTTCTCTCATGTCGGAACACTCTCCGGCTCATTAAGTTTACCAATACAAGTTCCAATCCTTCGTAATTCTTGTCAGGGCTTCTAGATAAAAATAATCGCCCCACAAATTCGCTTCATCGACGCCGTGATTATACATCTTGAAATATACGCCATGCAGCAGCAGAGCGTTAGACGTTTCCTCATGCCGCGATGAGTAATGCTCGTACATGGACTTCGTAATTTGCATCGCCGCATTGAAGAAGTATTGTTTCTCCTCTTCGTCGGACAAGTGCTTCACAAGCTCCAACAGCCCGCACACGGCAATTGCGGAAGAGGAGCTGTCTTTCGGTTCGTCGCTGCCATCCGTAAACTCCAAATCCCAGTACACTACTAAATCCTCTGGGCTTCGGTTCAAGAAATAGTTCGCTAGAATTTTACTCATTTCCAGAAAGCGGACATCCTTGGTATAGACATAACTGAGCGCAAAGCCGTAAATCCCCCATGCCTGGCCTCTTGCCCAACAAGAGTCGTCCGAATACCCTTGAACGGTTTTCCCCTTCAAAGGTTCACCGGTAAAGACATCGAAGAAATAGGTATGGAACGTTGTTCCGTCCTCCCTAACGATGTACTTATAAGCATTCAGTGCATGTTGGTAAGCCGCGTCCTTGTAGCCTCCGTCCCCGGTTACCTCGCTGGCCCAATAAAGCAGGGGAAGATTCATCAGGCAGTCAATGATCATGCGTCCTCTCTCATTCGGATCGTCCATATTTCCCCATGCTTGAATGATTCCGGCCGCTTGCACATAACGGGTCATCAGATGGTCCGCAGCGCGTATGGCGGCTGCTTTCGCCGTCTCGTTCCCGGTTAATTTGTAGGCAGCTACACAAGAAAGACTGTATAAGAATCCTATATCATGCGTGTTTACATCGATTTTGCGCTCGATTCGATCCTCAAAACTGTTTACCTGACGTTCCACGACATACAGGTATTCCTGTTCCCCTGTCAATTCATAAGCAAGGTTGAGAATTCCTGTCCAAAACCCTGTCGTCCAACCCACATTGGCCCCAGGTATCTTATCTGGATTCGCTGTCGGCGTATCTCCGTAAACATTTAACGAATATACATTTCCAACGGTAGAGCTGGTTAGAAATTTGTCCTGGAACACATCGAGGTTCGAACGCACCTTAGCCATTGCGTCGCTTACGGCCGTT
Organism: Paenibacillus sp.; assembly: GCF_035645195.1. Taxonomy (NCBI): domain Bacteria; kingdom Bacillati; phylum Bacillota; class Bacilli; order Caryophanales; family Paenibacillaceae; genus Paenibacillus; species Paenibacillus sp. Next base: position 18,845 of record NZ_DASQNA010000042.1, read on the forward strand.
TGAAACACCGACCGATCCACATCCGTTCGACGTTTAAATCGTTCCTCGTTCATTCCTTCGTTGTTGACGGCAACTTCCATTTGCGTCTCCCCTTACGCTTCAAGATCTTATTAAAAGAGAGACCGGGTTCAAAAACAACCCGGTCTGCTCCAGTTATTTATTTTGCGCAGCCCACGCGTCCAACTGCTTCTGTTTTTCCGCAATGACTTTATCAATCCCGGCAGCCTTCAGTTTGCTGCGGAATTCTTGGAGCTTATCGGCCGGATTCAATGTCCCCGTCTCTAACACTCCTCTATATTGATTGACAACGTTGTTCAGTGCGGTAATTTCGTTGTTTACCGGCGTCGAATCGAACAGGAATCCAAGCGCTTTCGACTTCGTCGCGTTCGCGTTCGCTTCCCGGGTCAATTCCGACTTATCCAACGGCTCCCCTTTAAATGTGTATGTGAGGAGTGGATTTCCGATCAACCATGCTTGGTTGGCATAACCGACCGTTGTCACATCGATGCCTTCCGGATAGTCAATGCTTGTATCCGACGTCTTCACGTAGTGCTTCCCCTCAATTCCCCAAAGCATCAAGTTGGCGATCTCCGGGTCCGAGTACAAGAGGTTCAGGAACATCATCGTTCTTTCCGGGTTGGTAGAATTACTCGAAATTCCCCAAAGCGCTAACAATGTATCGCCAGTGGTTGCATAAGCTTCATGCAAGATACGGGCGGACACCAACTCTTTTCCAGCCATTCTGCTTTCTCCTGCCAAGGCCCCAGGCTTATCCGAAATCAAAAACGAGAATGCCTTCCCAGCTTTTACAAGGTCCGCGGGGTTCGTTTGGGATGTCGCAGCGTCTTTGTTAATGAAACCCGCTTTATACCAACTGTGAATCTTGGTTAAATAAGCCTCATACTCTTCAGATTCGAATAAATTTTCAACCTTCAATCCATTATCGAAACCCGGCAAGACACCGAAACGATCGCCCAGCTTGTCGTACGTAAAATACTTATCCGACGGAACCGATAAACCTACGCCGAGCGGCGCAACATTCGGTTCGTTATCTTTAATCGTCTGAAAGACTTGATCCAAATCGTCAATCGACTTGATCGCCGCCACATCAATATTGTGCTTTTCTACTAATGCTTTATCCATCGCCAGGCTTGCGTAACCAGTCGTAAAATCTTTAAGAACAGGCACGCCGTAGATTTTTCCATTAATCGCCGCGCTTCTTACATAATCTTCGCCGATTTGTTCTTTTAATTCTTTGCCATAGTTCTCAAGCAAGCTGTCCAATTCGATAAACTTACCAGCCGCGACCTCTGGTGCATATCCTTGTCCAAACATGACGTACGTATCCAGCTTCTCCCCGCTGGTGCTCATTAAGTTGATCTGCTGCCCGTACGTACCGATGCTGATTGGCAAAAACTTCACCGTAGCATTAATCTTTTCTTTTGTAATTTTGCTGATTTCGGCTTGGACTGCCTCCATATCGGCGGGAATCGCTCCCATGACCGGCATGGCTACGGTTACTTCAAATGGCTCCAATTCCTGAACATTGTTATCGGATTCAGACGGCGTTCCGTTCGAATTTGGAGACGACGATGAATCTTCGGCTGTCCCCCCGTCTTGCTGCGTAGTCGACGAACAAGCGGAAAACAGGCCAAGCAATAGCATGGTTACAAGCGTCAAAACGACAAACTTTCTTTTGCTACCCATATTGTCCCCCCGAATTTCAAAGTAGTTACAAGTGAATCGTATCATCCCATATACCGCATGACTAACGCTTTCACGACTTCTGCAATGGCGTTTTTACGACTACAATCATCCCCCGCTCGTACCCCGCACGGGCGATTGCGAGAAGGCGACCCTTATAGGAAGTAAACTCAAATTATTCTCTCCTTTACGAACCCAGTCTCGCATTTCCTATTGCTTTGCTGCTTATATGTTGGAACATTTCATCGCTGTCATAAACCACGCCGATCTTTCCCCATACACGGAAGATCTTTTCATTCAGGCGTACGTCTTGGTTCGTAGGCTGAAGATCGAAGAGATGAACAAGACTGTTTTCCCCCTCATACTTCGGCCAATCGATTATGCCTCCATCTGGATTGCCCGTCTTAGCAAAATTCAAAAATGCTCCATTCATTTGATCGCGAACTGCTTCTGTTTGATCCTGCGGGGTCCCCTTCAAGGCATTGGCAAAATACCCCCTATCGAGCGTGTCCAATGCAAATGGAATATCAACTGCATGTACAGCGCCCATGTTCATATGCTTATAAGCGACAGGAACAAAATCAAAACGATACATCCACACCTTGCCGTGGTTTACCTGATAATCTGCGAAACGGTAGGCTTCCTTGGCGAATAAGTAGTCAGTAACAAAATTGCTTAGCGCCTCACGATCATCCCCAATATCACTGTAGGCCGATCTGAGTTCTGTATAATATTCACCTTTGCCATTATTTTCCAGCATCCCTTCAACGCATTCCCAAGAAGGGAACCAGGCATTCGATTCATTGGTAGACTGGATGAAAGTATCCCCTTCATCACGGGTGTATCCAATGATCACATCGACGCCTGCCGCGCTGCCATTCTTGATTGCTGTCCAAGGATATTCAGGCAATAAGTCATCACCGATGTAAGCCCCGGGCATATGGACTCCATCATATAGAGTTGAGAAATTACGGTACAAGTTGCTTCCTGCCTCTTTGATTTTTAAAATATCAATTGTTTTTAGCTTGAATACTTCTTCTGGCTGTAATCCGATATAATCCAGGAAATGCGGTACTAATAATTTGGAAAATGCTCTTCTGCCACAAAGCTCCGGCAAACCACTTTGTATGATTGCCTTATGGAATAAACCTTTAGCCGCGGGGCTGGCAAGCAAATGATATACGGCGGTTCCGCCGCCGCTCTCTCCAAATATCGTGATATTACCGGGGTCACCCCCAAATGCAGCGATATTTTCTTGAACCCATTTCAAGCCTTCAATTTGATCGGAAAGCGTACAGTTTGTATCAAAAGAATCATCATATTGATTAAAATCGTAATAACCCAGCGGCCCCAGGCGGAAGTTGATATTAACACGGATAACGCCATTCGATGCCATCCGTGCTCCATCATAGCTAGGATCTGAATTAAAACCGTAATGAAGGCCGCCACCGTAAAACCAAACAAGTACTGGCAGGTTTACCGCATCTTTTGGCGCCCAAACATTAACATGCAGACAGTCTTCATCTTCCTTTTCTCGTGCACCAATAAACTGAACCGGGTCATTGCCATATGAAGTGCAGTCTTTAACATCGTCCCAAGCCTCGGCTGGTTGAGCACGCTTAAAGCGGAGTTCACCCACAGGAGCTTTTCCGAATGGGATGCCATACCACGCAAGAACGTTTTCCGTTTCGATGCCTCTGACTTTACCTTTTTCTGTTGTAACAATTAAATTCATCTCATTCCACCTCAATAAGTAGTTGAATGTGCGAATTAAAAGAATATCCTCGCACTATAAAGATTAAAATTTCCATCCCATACTCGCTAACGCTTTGCCGACTTCTTGCATATCGTTTTGCCGACAAATCTGCTGTGACTGAAAAACAAAAAATAGGGGACCGCCCCATAGAGGTCAATCCCCTTTGTTCCTTTTAGACGTCCCGATCGGATCCTTCCACTCTCACATGCAGGCTTCTGAATTCGGAAGGTCCTACGCCAACATACTTCTTAAAAATTCTAGCGAAATGCGAAAAATTCGTATGCCCAACCGAAGCGGCGATGGAGCTGATCGGAATATTGGTTTGCGAGAGTAACTCCTTCGCCCTCTTGATCCGTTCCATCAAAATATAATCTGAGATGGAATAGCCGGTCTCCTTCTTGAACAAGCGCGACAAGTGATCCGGATTTAGAAATACCATCTCCGCAATCGATTCCCTCGACAAGTCTTGGTCGAGATATTGTGCGATATAACGTTGCACGCTCTGTACGACGGTGTCCGACTTCTTCACCTTCTCCGCTTGGTGCGTCGCTTTGTTTACAGCATGATGTACCCATAGCAAGAGGTCTCTAACGGAGCGACCGGCCTGATCTGACAGCGAGATCGATTCCTCGTCTCCGAACAACCGATGCGCTTGAATCCCCTCGACGTTCAAATAAGCGTACAGCGCCTGCATGAAGTCTTGATGGAACTGTCGAAGAACCTTGGCATCGATCGCTTGCGATTGCACCAGTTGATGGACGAAATTCTCGACTTCCGTAATAATCGACTGTTTCGTTCCGGTCTTCAGCAGAGAAATCCAGACATTCAACTCCGGCAGGACGGGCTTTCGCTCAGAACGCAACTCCGCATCGAAGGTGAACACACGGTTATAGAAGGCGACGTTATTCTCAACTTTCTTCCTTAGAACCGCCGTCATCTCCGCCATCTGGTACGCCGCGACAGGTTGCCCGAGATAACAAGATACATCGCAGTAAAAATATCGATTGCACATTTCGATGTATTGCTCGCAAGACGTTACCATCTGATCGTCGTCCGTCATGACGCTTACGTTCGTAGTCATAATCCCGAGGAGCAAGCTTCTGTCGATATAGATGAACATACCGTTCGTATCGTTTTTCAGAAATACTTCCTCCGCTGAGTTTTTGAGCGCATACTCCATAATTTTCTCGTCCCGACGGTTCAATTCCTTATTCCATTTCTGAACGGAAATAAGTATCGGAAAAAATGACATGTCGGGCGTCAACGGCAACTGCTGTTGCTCGATCTGCGCGCGAATGGCCGCAGCATGGCTCGGGATCGTTTGGTTGATCAGATCCAGCCAGAATCGTTCGATAATGAGGGAATGATGTTTCATCCATAACTGATGCGCCTGACTGCTCTGGTGGATTTCGCCGTTACGGTCGATTTCCTTCTGCGCTTTGCGGATCACTCGCTCGAGCTCATCCGGCAGCACAGGCTTCAGCAGATAGTCCAAACTGCCCAATTGCAATGCCTCTTTCGCATATTTGAAGTCCGCATAACTTGTCAGGAAAATGGTGACGGTGTGCGACTGGCGACCATTGACCCAAGCTAAAAGATCAAGTCCGCTGCCCTGCGGCATCTCAATATCGCATAGCATAATGTCGATCCGTTCATTTTCAAGATATTCCTTGGCTTGCTTCGAGTTATACGCTACAAAAAGTTGACTAATCCTTAACGCTTCCAGGTCGAGATCGGCTTTTACTCCTTCAATGGCATGTACCTCATCATCGACCAGCAGGAGATGATAGCTCATACTCCCCCCTCCTTCCTTACCTCCGTCGGGAGCGTTATCACCACCAGCGCGCCTCCAGTCTCGCTGTCATTATCGAAGCGAATCATGTCTTCCGCATGGTACAGAAGCTTCAATCGCCGTTGCACATTCCAAATCCCCGTATGTTCGCCGCGATCGTTCTCGACGCTTTTGTCGGCTTGCAGCTTTCGAAGCACTTCCACGGGAAATCCTTTCCCCGTATCCAGAATCCGTATGTTGATCTTGGATCCGTTTTCGTCTGCATATCCGATTCGGATTTCAATCCTGATCGGTTCCTCCATCGTCACCGCATGTTTGATCGAGTTCTCGACGAACGACTGAATGACGAGTGGAGGAATCGGCACTTCCGCCAAGTAATCTGGAGCAACGATCTTCCACGTCAACTTCTCTGGAAACCGGAGAGTTTGAATGTGCAAGTAGTTCCGAGTATGTTCCAGTTCGTCCTCTAGTTTTAAGAACGACGTATTGCTCCGAAACAAATATCGGAAATAGCGGATGAGCGCCATCGTCATCTCCATAACCAAGCCATAGTTTTTACCTTTGGCTAGATGATACACAATATTTAGTGAATTCAAAAAGAAGTGAGGATTGATCTGTAGCTGCAGACGTTGCAACTCCTCGCGTTGCTTATTAATCTGCTCTTCGTAAACATTCACCCGAAGGGTCTGGATTTCGTCCATCATCGCATTGAAAGAATTACCCAACAACGTGAATTCGTACGATGAATTGCGCAACTCGACCCGCGTACTCCAATCGCCGCTCCGAACCCGCTTCATGGCGTTTAAAACATAGCCCAACGGCACTAAGAAAGAACGGATCATGTAGTAAAAACCAAAAGGTATGAAGAATAAGGTTATGAAGGTAATCAACCAAATGAATCGTTGTAGATACGGGAGTTTATCTAGGATCGTGTTGTCCGAAATGAGCGAATACAGTTGGAACGTTCCGCGAATGGAAGGTACTCCGATGACCAAGTATTTCTCGTCAGATCCTGATAAATAATAGTGTTGCGGATCATCGCGCAAGATAATCCCCTTGTCTTCGATAAAGTCCGAATTCGTAACCAACTCGTATCGCTCGCTCGCTAACAACACAGCGCCTTCCCCCATCTTCAACGAACTAAGGGACGACAAAAGCTGCTCCGAGCTCACCCAAGCCCCGAGGTACGTATCGCCGGACTGAACGATGTCGAGCAAGTAGTGTTTATCCCCGATCTGCACGTATTGCCATCTCCTCGTATTCGTTCCTTTGGGGATGCTTCCTTTATGGATCAAGTCGATGATATATTGTTGGATCCTCTCCTGCTCTTGATATGGCAAGCTGCCGGTCAGAACCTCCATATAGTCCTGCCGATTCTCTACATAGACGAAGAACGAACCTAGGGATGGGAATAACGTGGAATCCTGGATCAGCTTATTGAACAAGAACACCTTCGCCATGTAATACTCGTTTTCCGAAGCGGCGAGACCTAGTGCCGTCAGGTTCGTAGAAGTCGAACCGCCGGTCGTATGCATATAAGCATCGATGTCGTTTAAGTCTTTGTCGATCAAGTCCATATGATGAATCAGTGTGTTTCTATAGGACTCTGCAACTTGCCCACGCACCACCTCAATGGCATAGAAGTTGTTATAAAGCAACATCCCCACTAAGGGCAGGGTCATGATAAATACGCTTAACGTCAGTTTCGTACGCAAGGAATTTCCTGGCCGTAGCGGATGAATAACGCTCATAGTTTCCAATGGCCCCTATTCGTCTCATGGTTGTTGACTCCATCATACCAACACCCCGGCCTTATTGCATGAACTATGGTTTTTCCAATTGTTGGGTGCTGAGGAACTGGAAAAGACACCACTTCCCCGTAATGAAGGGAAAGGGGCGCCTTTGTGTTCACCTCAGATGAACTTGCTGTTCGTTTCAGACAAGCTCGTTCGATTTCGCCACATGTCCTAGGTAGGATGCGCTTGGCTTTGGATTCCGCTGCTGGGTCGAGCGATCCACCCCGATCAGCCCGAACCGCTTGGAGAAGCCAAGCTGCCACTCGAAGTTATCGAGCAACGACCAATGTAAATATCCTATAACTGGGATGCCGTCAGCCACACATGCATGTACGCCGCGCAAAGCCCGATCGATAAAGGCGACACGGCGATCGTCGTCGTCTGTGGCAATGCCGTTCTCCGTGATCAGGATCGGCAGGTCCAGGTGCGACGATACCTTGCGAATAACCGCTTCCAAGCCTTGGGGATAGTACTCGTTTCCCATCTGCGTCTTCTCGGCTTCGTCGGGGACGGGCAACAAGCCATCCGGACCATACACGGCACGGGTATAATTCTGCAGGCCAAAGAAATCATCGTCCTTCAGGTATGGGAGGAACTGCAGGAATTCCTCTTGCAGCGCTCCCGCCGCATGCGCCTCTCCACCCGGAATACTTTGTATATCATAAAGCGATAGGGTCACTCCGACTTTCGTACGCGGACTCATGTTCCGGATCGCAGCCTTGGCCGCCATGTGCGCATCGAAGACGAGCTTCAATCCAGCCTCCGTACGCGGCGCCAGAAAACTATGAATCTCCTGCGGAGGCAAGCCGAAAGCTTGACCGAGCTGCGCATTATACTGTTCCATTCTGGCCATCATAGCCGTGTTAATGCCGACCTGCGCCGCTCCGCCGGCTGAATGCTTCTTCATGATTTTCCGGATGCCAATGGAGATGTTCGCTTCATTGAGGGTGCACACATACGGTATGTGTTCTCCCAACTCCCGCATCACATGCTCGACGTATCGGGCGAACCGCGTAGGCGTGTCGGGAGATTCCCACCCGCCCTCGCGGATCAGCCAATGCGGAGAGGTAAAGTGGTGCAGGGTGACTACAGGTGTGATGCCTTCCCTTGCGCACACCCGGAGAACATCCCGGTAATGCTCGATCGCCGCTTCATCAAACATCCCTTCTTCGGGTTCGATTCTCGCCCATTCGATCGAGAACCGGAAGGAGTTCAATCCTAACGCCGCGAGTTGCTCCAGATCTTGGCGATATAACCGATAATGATCGACGGCATCGCCCGATGGTTCCTTGAAGTGAGTTCCCTCTAGATGTTCCATGATCCAAAAATCTGAGTTCCTGTTGTTTCCTTCCACTTGATGTGCAGCAGTTGCGGCCCCCCATAAGAACCTCTCTGGGAATTTTAATGCCATGGTTGTCTTCCGCCTCCTGTGATTATCCTTTTACAGCACCGAACATAATCCCTTTAATAAAGAACTTTTGGAAGAACGGATACGCGAGCAAGATCGGAAGCGACCCAATCACCGCGATCGCCATCTTGGCTGTATCGGAAGGCATCTGTTGCATCGCCTCGCCAGCCTGGGAGCTCATGTTCGCTGTGATAAATGAAATATCTTGCATGATACGTTGCAAAAGATTCTGAACGCTGAATAGCTTCGGATTCGTGATATAGATCATCCCGTTCTGCCAATCGTTCCAGTACATAATGGAGGAGAAAAGTCCGATCACTGCCAAGATCGGCGTTGATGTCGGGATGACGATACTCCACAGAATCCGGTACTCGTTCGCCCCGTCCAATCCCGCCGATTCGATTAATTCTTTGGACATCGAGCCTTGCATGAAGATCCGCATCATCATGATATAGTAACCATTCGTTAGGAGTCCCGGAATGATCAAGGCCCAGATCGTATTCTTCAGTTCAAATATCTGCGCATAAATCAGATACGTCGGGATCATGCCGCCGCTGAATAACATCGCGAAAAAGATAAAGAACAAGATCAAGTTGCGATGCGGCGTCTCTTGTCTAGCCAACGGGTATGCCATCAATAGTGTGATGGCGAGACCGGCTATTGTGCCGAAGACCGTGACGAAGATCGTAACTCCGTAAGCCCGAAGAATATCCGCTCCCCGCAGGAACAAGTATTCATAGGCCGCCGTACTAAAATTCTTCGGAATGAACGAGTACCCGTTGGCTACGATCGAGTTTTGATCCGTAAACGATGCAGAGATCAACAAGACGAAGGGCATGAGACAAAATGCCGAAAATATGAACAACGAGATATTACTGAACCATGTCAAGAGCGGACTTTCGTTTCTCAAGATGTTTCCCCCTCCTTTAGAAAAGCGCGCTGTCTTTATTTTTGCGACGTACGAGGCTGTTCACTGTGATGACCAAGATAAAGCCGACAATCGACTGATAGAGACCTGCTGCCGCGGACATGCCCAAATTGCCGCCTCCGGTCAAGCCGTTGAATACATACGTATCGATGGTGGCCGTCGTACTGAACAGCGCTCCGGAATTCAACGTCACTTGATAAAACAATCCGAAGTCGGAATAGAAAATCCGTCCCAACTGAAGCAGCGTCATGATGATAATGACGGGCACCACGAGTGGAAGCGTAATTCTGGTAATCTGCTTCCAACGACTCGCGCCATCGATCCTTGCTGCTTCATAATACTCCTCGTTGATCCCTAGCAGGGCAGCGAAGAACACAATACTGGAGTACCCGACACCCTTCCAGAAATCGACCAAGGGCAAGATGAACGGCCAATACTTGGCTTCGGTGTACCACGAGATCCCGTCCTCAATGCCGAGTAACGGTAAGATGGTGCGATTGAGAAATCCGTTCTCTACGCTCAAGAAGGCATACACCAAGTAACTGATAATGACCCAAGAAATTAAATGCGGCATGGAAATAATCGCTTGGTAGATTCTGAGAAGCGCCTTATTCTTGATTTCGTTCAACAGAATCGCGCAAGTGAACGCCAAGGTTGTGCCAACGAAGAGGAACAATAAATTGTAGAGAACCGTATTTCGAGTAATGATGAAGGCATCCGACGTTTTGAATAGGTATTCAAAGTTGGCAAGTCCGACCCATGGGCTCTCGATAATCCCCTTCGCGAAATTGATATTCTTAAACGCGATGATAATCCCGAACATCGGCAAATAGTTGTTAATGAGAAAGTATAATATCCCCGGAATCATCATGATCAGAAGCGGCGAATACTTCCGATAATCGTACTTCTTCTTTCTTTTTGGTTTCGGCGCTGTCAATGGACTGGGCGCCAAGTTCACATTACTCATACAACGATCACTTCCTCGTCTTCGACTGGTTTGTACTCTTATCATAAGAAGATTGACCGATGTTGACTGCCGCTAAGACGACTTTTTGAGTAGTAGTTTTACGACATATCGACTGTGAATTTTCCGACAATGAATAATCCCTCCTATGGCGGACGACTTCCTCCATAGAAGGGATTCCTATGTTCTGTATACCTATCGTTGCAACAACAGCAAAAACAGCCAATCCCGTCCTTGGAATTGGCTGTTTTAGTTACAGACTACATCAATGCAGAGGCGAAAGTGATAAGTAAATCGGCTTGCTTCACCGTGATCGCTTTTCCGCTCTGCGCTTTCACTTGGTTTACGAAAGCTCCCAGCTGTCCTTCTTTCGCCTTCGAGTTCCCCCGGCTAGCGGAAACCTTAGCAGCATCCAGCTTTTCGATCAAAGATGCAGCGACGTCCCCGTGCCCGCTCTCCTCGAACCACATTCCGGCCAGTCGTGCAAGGCTATCGTAGTTCACAGTGACAATAGCCGTAATCGAGGCGTTCGTCACATGACCGGCGTGGTCGGTAGCGGAAGCGCTGAACGTGTGCTCGCCTAGTCCCAATTCATAAGCCGGCACTTGATCCAAATTACATGTGGTGGCGGCGATCCCCGACAGTTCGTCCGTAGCTTCGCAACCGATCGTCACGGTCTGATCCACTGTAATTTCGGTACCGTCAACAACGTCGAAAGCGATACTTGGTGCCGTCAAATCAATCGACACAGACAACGACTTCACGTCTTCCACATTACCTGCGCGATCGACACTCCAGTAAGTTACCGTATGCACGCCTTCGTTTTCGATAACGGCTTGTAATCCGCTTTCAACGTCTTCGTCATTGATTCGATAATAGGTCGCTGCCACGCCAGAGAGATCATCGGCAGCGGCAAAATGAATGATGACAGGCGAACGGTACCAACCGGACTGCGCTTCGCCTTCCGGCGTTGCGATCGTTTCCGGCGCTGCATCGTCGCTGGTAATGAACGCAATTTCCTCAGTATTGTACATAAAAACAAGTCTTTCGTTCGTTGTAACATTCGGTATATCCGCCACTTCCGACAGTTTTTTTGTCCCCAGCCGGAGCGTTAAAACGGTACTTTCCCCTGTCCCGGACGCATGTTGATATACGATCCGATTGTCGTACTTGGGAGAAGCCAAGAAGTAAGGACCGACCCCGGTGGATCGGAGAATAAACTTTTCGTTTTCGCCAATTTCCTTGGCGTCGGCTTTGATAACATTGTAGCTCCCTACCATATCATCCTTTACCGATAAATAAGTATTTGTTGTAACCAACCGGATCGAGTACGTGCTGTCGTCGTTCGCGATCAACTGATAGAATGGCGCATCCTTCTTCATGACGCTGGTAACGAGTTCGCCGTTTTCATTAATACCAAAGTAAGAGTTCAGTGTCTCGGCCACTCTCTGGCCGTCAACGATACTCCAGTTTCTCTGGTATAAGGGCTCCCATCGAGTTCGCATCTGAAAATACGGCCCGCTCGCGTTCAGCGGCTCTCCATTGTAGTGCGTCAGGGTGCCGAAATTCAGATTGTCGAAATGCACCATCGCCTGCGGGCGCGCGGCCTCCGCCGCCCTGGCCGTCCACGGCAAATCGACGCCTACTGTGTTGTAAAGGGCCAGAGCTTGCTCGAACACCGGGCGAAGTTCGCCTCTGTTAAGCCCATTATTCTCTCTGTCGAATCCGGCTCCGTAGTATCCCCGACTCGTATCCCCAAAGACGTTCGGCATCGCAACGAAAGGTACATCTTCACCGTACAGCTCCTTCGAATACAGATTGTATTTCGCCGAGTATTCGAAGGCTTTCGCCAGCCTGTTATCGTACAAGGAGTATAAATCCTCGTTTTGCTTGTACGCGATCAGGCATATTTCCGCCATATATCCGATCGCCAACAGAGCATGGGCTTGGTCGCGACCGGTTTCCATATTTTGACCGGATTCATGTACATAAGCGAAGATGGAGCCGTTCACGTGAATATCCTGGTACAGGGTCATCGCTCGATCGAAAATTTCCGTATTGTCGCAAAGTACGCCGATCGACATCATGCTGACGAGGGCCGCCGCGTCCCAGTTGCCGTTAGCGAGCATCGGAGCGGCCGCGTCCTGGATTACCGGGTATACCACGTTGATCATCATATCCTGCAGCGCCTTGAAGTCGGCGTCGCTATATCCGTCGTATCCACCGTCGTAATACCTTATGATTTCCGCCGCGTTGGCATATTTGTAAGCGTTAATGCCGGCGCCTAAAATTCTGTCCCTGCCGTCGATCACTTTCAAAGTCCTGGCCCACTTGCCGAGAATATCGACGGCTTTTTCCGCATATTTGTCGTCCCCGGTGATCACCCACAGCAGGGCGTTGAAATACGCGGCGTTGCCGCCCTTCTCGAAATGGCCCATGTTGCCGGAATCCGACGGGGCGCCTCCGCGTCCGACATTCGAGAAGACCGTCGTCTCGAAATCGGGGCTGGACAGATCATAGGAGACGCTGTTCAGCAATCTCTGATAGTCGGAGTACCATGGCTCAGCCTTTTCTTGAACGCGAAGCTTCATCCGCTCCAGGTCTTCCTCGGTATGCAAAATACCCGGATGGTTAAAGATTCGGACATTCACGTCCGCGGCCGTTTGGTATCCGCTTCCGCGATATTGCACGGTGTAGTCGTGGACGCCGACGCTCAAATCCGAAATCGTCGAGCGCATCAAACCGTCGGCATAAACGACGTCCGAGTCCGCCCCTGTGATGCTATAATTCGCCGGATTCGTATCGCCGTTCACGGGGCGCCAAAATAAAATGACGTCGTCTCCTGACACTTCTTGGCTTACCTCAAGCAGATCCCTGCCTGTTACCTCTTCGAAATAAAAACGATACTCGGTATTCCCGGCTGCCGTTCCGGTGCTCTGCATGGAGTCTTCGGTCATTGTAACATTAAACTTGCCAAAGCCCGGATCGTCTCTCATCGTGGACAAATGCGACCAGATGCGGTAATAGCCCGATTCCGCGTATCGGTCTATATAAAACCGCTCGTTCCAACTCGGGATCGCTGCGGATGCCTTAACCTCGAACGTCCTATCGGTGCTGGTACCGCTTTGGGCGCCGCTAAGAATGTTGTAATAACGATGCTCATTGTTCAAGAACTCTTCGGCGGTAAAGTAATTTTGGATCGTTAAGTATTTGTTGTTGTCCAAAGATTTGATGGAGTAAGCCGTCCTAGTCGCACCCGCCTCCGGCTCCTCATGGTCCACAGTGGCGAAGTAATCAAGGACATACAGCGCGAACGCGGAAGCCTCTGCGGCGTTCGCCGTAAGCGACAGCTTCTCGGTGACGGGGTCAACCTTAACGTATTCGCCGTCACCGTTTTTCATTGTAAAAATCATGGACGCGGTCTTGCTGTTCGTAAAGTAATTTCCCATATTCGGCCCCCCAATCTTGGAAGGGAGCTCCACCTCCGCTAGGTTATTCATCGCAGTTTGCAGCGATAAGAGCGCTTGATCGACCTCGCCTTGCGTCGACATGCCCCAGCTTACTTCTTTGGCATGTGCCAGAGCTTCCGCAAACGCCGACCAGCTAGCCGCTGTGTACTTGGATTCCGTCAATTGGTTCGCCTCGGCAATCAGCGCATCGAGCGCCGTTCTGTCGACCCCGTCGTCTGCAATCGGATCGCCCAGCGTGACCGCCAAGGATGGTCCGGGCTGCCCCGAAGTATTCCTGGAAGAATACATTTCGCTGGCACTTGCCGCATCCTCGTTCACGCGAGTTGTTGTAAGGTGGATACTGACTTCTGTTCTTCCGTTACTCAGCGCGAATCGGAAGATTGTAGACAGATCGATGGAGAGGTTTTGTTCGCCGCTCGACGTAACGTTGTGGGTTACTACCGGCGATCCGGCGATATCGTTCGGGCGGTTGTTATAGGTAAGATTATGGATCGTCCACCCTTCGTTAGAGTCTCTCAAAGTCGGGTCGCTTTCCGTAAATACCAACTCGTTCGGCGCATGCGATTTTCTGAAGTTCAATATCATTTGCATATCTTCGATATCATAACGCAGAGTATCGATTGCGGATAAATCAAACTTGAGGTACGTATGCCGGAATTTTCCGTAAATTAATTTGTTCGCGTTCAAATGAATCCCTAAGCTGTTCCCCTGCGTGCCGAAATTAGACACGAACGCCTCTTGCGTTGCACTGAAAGATATGGACTCGGCCGCAGCCGCAACATTCGGTGTTGCTCCTATAAAGAGGGTATAAAACGGCGCACAAATGATAGGTACACATAACAGTAACGATAAGATCTGATTCAGAAGCCTTTCCATGATCGATCTCCTTTCTGAAATGAAACCATCCTGTAGTACATTCCCACGTACGTGGCACTGACTTCGTCGCCGCGATGTAACCGCTAACAAAACTTAACGTAACCGATCTCATCTCCTTTCCGACGGTTATGTCAGCTGCCCCTCAACAAACTATATAGTAACGATGCGGGGGCGCCGTTCACATGCTCTTTTTTAAGATAAAAGTCCACATTCTTAAGAATTGAGCCCCGTTCGGGAATCTTACGTTCCATAGGTTCGGTTGCAGCAATATTTCTCTCTCCTCTCTAGATTTACAAAAAAACAGGCGACGATCCCGTCGCCCGCCGCCTCTTGCCTCCTCGACTACCCTTTCGTTGCGCCTGCCGCAATGCCCTTTACGAAGTACTTCTGCAACGCGATGAACACGATCAACACTGGCACGATCGAGAATACCGTACCCGCAAACACCATATCCCAACGGGAAGAATATTCGCCGACGTAATAGAACAACTCGACGATCATCGTCTTCGTCTGACCGGACGGCAGCACCAGCATCGGCATGAGGAAATCGTTCCAAACGCCCAAGCCGTTCAGTACCACGAGACTAGCCGTAACCGGGCCGAGCAGCGGGAACACGATGCGCCAAAAGATCGCGACCTTCGAGCAGCCGTCGATCTCCGCCGCCTCCTCGATTTCACGCGGAACGCCTTTCAAGAAACTTGAGTACAACAGCGTTCCGAAGCCGACGGAGCCCGAGATGTATACGATGATAGGACCCCATAAGCTTCCAAACACTCCGATCATCTTTAATTCCCGAAACAACGGAATCATGTAAGACTGGAACGGGATCATCATTCCAAGCAGAAAATAGACGTAGGTCAGATTCGTCCATTTCTTATTCGTGCGTTCGATCGCGTAAGCCGCCATAGGAATGACCAGAATTTGGCCGAGAATCGCGAAAAACGTTAAGAACGCGCTGTTGAACATCGCCTTCGGAAAGTCGGTCTCGGCCCACAAGTATTTGAAGCTTTCCAAATACAGCGTCGATGGGAAGGAGATCGCGTTGCGCAAAATCTCGCCGTTGCTTTTGAAAGCCGAGATGATGCTAAAGTAAATCGGAAAGAAGAAGACGACGCCTAACACGAGGGAAATCGCGAACAACGCGACGCTCAACCGATTGGTTCGCATTATAACTGCACCTCCCGCTTCCGAAGCACTTTAATCTGAACGATCGAGATGAGCAAGATCAAGAAGAACAGAACCAGCGAGAGCGCCGTACCGAAGCCTTGGCGCATTTCGCCGAAGCCGACCTTATAGATGATGTACGTCAGCGTCTCCGTCGCGAAGCCCGGACCGCCGTCCGTCATGACCGCGATTTGATCGAATATTTTCAGCGAAGCGATCATGGAGAGCATGACGCATACCGTCACGGAACCGGCCAACATCGGGAACGTGATATGCCGGAACTGCTGCCAGTTGTTGGCCCCATCGATCGCCGCAGCCTCCGACAGCTCCGGCGGAATGCCTTGTAAACCGGCAAGATATATGATCATGTAATAGCCCGCTGATTTCCATACCGTGGAAATGATAATGGCGTAGAGGGCATAATCCGGATGTCCAAGCCAATCGACTTTCAGCGCCTGCATCCCGAGCATATCCAGCAGCTGATTTACGGCGCCAAAATTATAGTTGAGCAAGATGGTCCACACGAAACCCATAACGATGCCGCTGATTAATACCGGGAAATAAAAGATGCTGCGGAACAAATTTTTGAACCAACGAATTTTATCGACGAGAATCGCTAGCGCGATCGCGACGATATTCTCCAGAAGGACGAGAACTACGGATAATATGATCGTGTTCTTCAGCGCATTGTGGACGCGCTCGCTGTTCCACATCTCAACGAAATTTGCTAAACCGATAAACTTAGGATTCGGGCTGATGCCGTCCCAGTTCGTAAAACTTAAGTAAACGCTGCTAAGCGTCGGAGCGATCACGAATGCGGTATACAGCAGGAAAGACGGCAAGATGAACAGTACGGAATAGGACAACCAGGCTCTTTTTTTCTTCGTCGGTTGTATCGTCTCCATCTCTACACTCCCTAGGAATTGAAGTTAAGACAAGGAGAGCCCCCGACGTGCGGAGGCCTCGTCCTCGATCGTTTATGTTACTGCTGGTTCGCTTGAAGTTGAACGTCCCACTCTACATCCGCTTTCGCCATGTTCTCCTCGATAGAAGTGCCGTTTAGCAGCCATTCTTGGGCGAGCTTGTAGAACCAATTGCGCCATTGCGTAGGCATTTGGTTTTCGCCCCAGAATTGATTGATTTGGAGCGATTTGCCCGTATTCGGGTCCGCCATTAATGCGAGTACTTCGGTCATTTGCGGGCTTGCTTCGTAGGTAACCGGCTCCTTCGTCGTCGGAAGCGCGTTCGCAGCCTTCAGATATTCCGCATAGTTCTCCGGCGCGAAGAAAAACTTGATGAACGTCTTCATGGCTTCGACTTTATCCGGGTCTTCGGCGCCCTTCGCGGAGATGGTCCACCCCGTCGGCATCGGAAGTCCGTTCACGACCACGCGTCCGTTCTCGTCCGGTACCGGGTAAAATCCGAATTCGAATGTTGGATCCGCTTCGGCGATCAGCGGGAACATCCACGGACCAGAGAACAAGCTTGCCGCTTTGCCCGTGATCAGCATCGATGGCGTCTGATTATCCGCCGTACTCATAAAGCCTTGCTCCACGTACCCTTTCGTGAACAATTCCGTAAATTTCGTCATCGCTTCGACCGGACCCGGGTCCGTAAAGCTGACTTCGCCTTTGCTGCGTTTCGAGTTCCAGTTCGGGTCGTCGAAGAACATCTCGTCCATAAAAAACTTGTTGATCCAAAAGCCCATGTGCCAGATGTCTTTGCCGCCGACGACGATCGGCGCGATACCGCTCGCTTTCAGCTTTTCTTGAATTTCCAAGAACTCGCCGTACGTCTTAGGCTCTTCCGTGATGCCGGCTTTCTCATATGCCGCTTTACTGTAAATAATGCCTTGCGGCGCCTGGATCGTGATCGGCGCGTTATAAACCTTGCCGTTGATCTCCGGAACCGTATTGAACAACCCGACGAGATCTTCAGGAAGCTCCGCCAGCTTGCCGGCATCCGCGAAAAATTGCGTATCGCGCATCTCGACGAGATCCGGGAATTCGCCGACGGCGTCTTTCGTTTTCAAGAAATCCAGATAAGAGGCGGAAGAGGTATCGCTGATATCGACGACCTTAATGTGCGGGTTCGCGGTCATGAACGCTTCGATCGCTTTCTGCTGCGCCTGACGCGTTACGGGATCGCCGGCGGCGTATGCGACCGTAAAGCTGACTTCCTTCTGCGTCTCCGTCGCGGAGCCTTCGCTCGGCGCCGGCGTTGCGTTTTCGTTCGTCGCCGAACCGCCGCCGCAAGCCGTAAGCAATAGCGAGAGCGTAAGCGGCAGGGCGAATGCCTTCAACATACTTTTTCTTTTCATAAGCGGTAGACCTCCCAGTCGAATCATGCTTCGTTTCTTTCGTGTCCTTAGCGTAGCACGTCAAGAAAACGCTTCAAATGAAGTTTTTTAAGCCGCGTATGCGGGATCTTTAAGTTGTGCGAACGGTGTCGAACAAAAAGAAAAGGCGGCGCTCGCAGCTCCCGCCCGTAGGTCCAATTATCCCTTCAAAGATTGCTTGTATTCGTTCGGCAGCTTGCCGTAACGCTTCTTAAACATATCGCTGAAATGCCTCGCGTTTTGATAGCCGACGCGTTCCGCGATTTCGTAAACCAATAAATCCGTCTTCGCTAGCAGCCTGCAGGCTTGATTCATCCGCACCTCGGTCAGGTAGGATTTAAAGTTTTCGCCGCTGTGTTTCTTGAAGAAGCTGCTGAAATAATACGGATTCATGAACGCGATCCCGGCGACGGTATCCAGCGTCAAATCTTCCGCATAATGTTCCTCGATATATTGCTTCACCCGCTGCATTAACGCCTTCTCCTTGTTTTCGCTCCCGGCCTCGAGAGTTTCGTGCGCCTTCCGTAACAAGCTTAGCGATTCTCCCGTCATTTCGTCGAAGGTTCGGTATGACCCTAACGACGACGCAAGCTCGGAAATCGGGAATTCCTCGGGCCAAGTCAGGTCCTGCTTCTTCAGCTCCTGATAGAGCAGCAAGAAGAAGGAGACGACAGAGGATACGGCACGATCCTTCTCCCCGCAGGACGCATCGCGAACCGCGTGTATCAGTCGCAGAAAGGCCGTTTCGGTCTCTCTCCACGATCCCGCCGTCAGCTGTCGAATCGTTTCCAGCTGCATTCGCTCTACCTCTCTGCCCTCCTGCGGAAGCTGGTTTGCCGCCGCGCTGGACAAGACCCGCCGGAAGCCGAGAAAATATTTCATTCGCAACGCCGTCAACGCTTCGTCGTACGATTCCTTCACGCGACCGAGCTCGCTCGACGCCGTCCCCATGCCGATCGATACGTCCAATTTCAGAAATCGGTGAATCTTGTCCACGATATCCTCGAATAACGCCTTGGGTTCCTCTGACTCCCCGTGTTGTACGAACAGCGCGATGCGTTGATCCTTAAAGGCGGCGAAGCCCCGTCCGGAATCGACCGTCATTTCCTGTACGATATTCATTATCGCGAACTCGATTAACTTCCGTTCTCCCTCCGACCATCGCCCTTCCTCGATCCGATCCAATTCCAACACGCCGACGGTAAGCAACGGCCCCTTGATCGCTTCGCGCAATCGAGCTTCGTTCGGCGACCCGGGCGGAGGCGGTTGCTCGACGAGACGCTCCAGCAGTTCCTGAAACCGCTCCGCTTCGTTCTTTCGCTCCAAGTTCTGTAATTTTTCCTTTAACCGCACGTCTTCCTCTTCTTCTCGAATGACCGCGATCGCTCTCAGGAGGACCGCCTCCAGTTGTTGTTTGTCCACGGGCTTGAGCAGGTAATCCAAAGCGCCGTAGGCAACAGCATCCTTGGCGTACGAGAATTCCTGAAATGCGCTAATGAAGATCACCTTCGTGGAGAGCCCTTTACTCTTAACGCGTTTCAGCACGTCGATCCCGGTCATGAACGGCATGCTGATATCGCTGATCACGATGTCTGGCTTCGCCTCTTCGATCGCTTTCATTAATTCATAGCCGTCATAAGCGTCGGCGACCAGCTCCGCGCCAAGCTCCTCCCATGGCAGCAGCTTCCGCAGCCCTTTGACGATAATCGGTTCGTCATCCGCCAATACGACTCGAATCAGGGTCGCCCCCTCCTTTCAACGGAAACAGCAGGCGCACCGAAGTTCCGACATACGGCTGACTGCTGATCTCGATCCCGTAACGTTCTCCGCACACCGACTTCATTCGTTCCTGAACATTCCTCATCCCTACGCTCTTGACGCTCGACGTCCTGTCGTTCATCGTCCGGACGACTCTTCCCATCGTTTCCGTATCCATGCCGATCCCGTCGTCGAAAATCGTGACGGATAGCGCGTCTTCGGCCGTCTCTACCGATACTTGCACCACGCCCCTGCCCCCCTTCGGACGGATGCCGTGTTGGATCGCGTTCTCTACGATCGGTTGAAGCGAAAGCTTCAAGACGGGCCACTGCATATCGATCCCTTCCTGTATCGAAACCCGGAGCTCGATCCGACCTTCGTAGCGCACGTGTATAATAAAAAAGTAGTCGGCGAGGTGTCCCAGTTCCCGCTCGAGTGAGACCCACTCTTCCCCGTAATCGATCACATATTGCAGCTGCTTCGAGAGCGATCGGATCATTTCCCCGACCTCCGCGTCGTCGTTCGCCACGGCGTTCATCCGAATCACCTCTAGCGTGTTGTATAAATAATGCGGACGGATTTGACTTTTCAGCGCATTAAGTTCCGTTTGTTTTCGTTTGAGTTCCGCGACGTAAGCGACTTCGATAAACGAGGACAACCGTTCGACCATCCGGTTGAACCCATGCGCTAGACGCCCGATTTCGTCCTTGCTCGTTACGGGAATCTTCGTCTGCAAGTTGCCCGACTCCACCTTCGACATTTCCTTCATAATGCCGAGAATCGGCCGCGACAGTTTTCTAGAAAACAACGTGCTCATCGCGATGAGCGCCAACGAACAGAGCGCGATGGCGACCCATACCGTAAACTGCGTTTGCGTCAGCTCGCGGTAAAGCGCCTTCTCGGAAAGAACAAGCGTAACCGAACCGCCGAAGAAAGCGACCGGCTCCGCAAGAACTAACGTATCGTCATTCGTTATAGGAGCGGCTTTCCCGGGATAATGGAAGCCCGCAATATTCGTATAAAACACATTCCGATCGCGATCCAAGAAATAGAGTTTGTCCTCTTCGTTCAACGAGAGCTCCGAAGTCATCTCTTTGAACATTCGGATATCGATATCCATAAATAAAGTACCCAATATCGCGATCTCGTCGTCGTGAATCGATCCGCTCGTATCGATTAAATTCCGTCCTAACGTCACGACCGGCAAGTTGTTCCCCGCGAAATACGATTGCGGATGCGTGGGGATGATCGCCAGCTGTTTCGGCTCCGAACGCAGTGGCTTCATCCATTCGTTGATCGGCAACAATGTCGTTCGCAAGACCGACGTGCCGCGGGATTGATAAAACAATTTCCCGTCGCTCGCCCGAACGAAGAAGATGTTGCGGATGAATCGATCGCTCAGCAGCAGCCGCTGCAAGTAATCCTCCATTTGTCGCTGAACGACCCAATCCTGCCCCTTCTGTTTGACGATCCTGTCCAACTCGCTGATTTCCCCATCGCTGTTCCCGAAATACATCAGTTTCGTTAATTCGTTATACGCTTTGAAGGTGTCGTCCAGGGAGAGGCCCAAGTAATTCAGCATCTGCTCCGTATTGTTGATCGTGTGGCGTTCAACAAAATTCGTATACGTATGGACGGCGAAGAAGCTTAGCGCGATCAAGGGGATCAGGCCGACCACAATAAACGCCGCGGAAAATTTAACGAAGATGCTTTGCGCCCACCTGCGAATCATCGACATCCCCCTACTCTTTTGGACATTATACCACCGAACGCGTCCTCCTCGCCGGCGTACTGCCGTCTGCGGGACGTAAGTTTTTTAAGACGATACCGATGGTTTTTTAAGATGTTAAAAAAGGGCCGCCGCCCCAAGAGAGGCGAAGCCCTTACATGATTACCATAAGTATAGGTCGTTCCCTTTTAACTTAAAGACGGCTTCCATAAAGTAATAATCTCCGTAGATAATCGACGTATGACGGTCTGGATTGTGGTAGGCGGCAGAACCGTGCGTCAGCATGTGATCCGCCTCGGTCGTCCAGTCGCAGCGCAACGCATCCAAGGTCTTCAACAGCTTCAAGGCTGCCCTCAAGTACAAGTCCTTCTCGTAAGGACCTACCGCCTTCGCGATCTCGATCAGTCCGCAGGCCGCGATTGCGGCGGCCGTGGAATCCTCGTACGCCGGCTCCTTCGGCTGTCGGAAGTCGATCGGAATAATGCCGTTCTCCGGAATATTCGCGATAAAATAATGCGCGATACGCTTCGCGGTATGCAGATACTCCTCTTTCGCCGTATGGATATAGCTCATCATGAAACCGTACAGCCCCCAAGCTTGCCCGCGGGTCCAGGAAGAACCTTCTTCATATCCTTGACCGCCGTGCGTTCGAACGACGCCGCCTTCGAACGGATCGAACTCGACGATATGGTTGACGGAGCCGTCTGGTCGCACGAACGCCGTCATCGCCGTATCGGCATGGCGCATCGCGATCTGTTTATAGCGCGGATCCCCCGTCTCTTCCGTCGCCCAGTAAAGCAACGGAATGTTAAACATGCAGTCGATGATCGCCCAACCGCGGGTGTCGAGTTCTTCGAGATCGTTCCATGCGCGGATGAATCCTCCCGCGAGATTGAATCGTCCTGCGAGCAGGTTCGCGGCATGCAGCGCCCGTTTGCGCGATTCTGGGTTCTTCGTTACTCTGTAGTTCGCGACGCTCGTCGGCAACCACATGAACCCCACGTCGTGATGCAGTCCGTAAAACAGTCGGAAGCACTCGTCGAGCATATCTTCTGAAATATTAGCGATTTCCTTATACTTTTGGTTTTTTGTTTCGTGATACATTAACCACATCATGCCGCCCCAGAATCCGTTCGTCCACCAGCAGATTCCGTCGGCCGGATCGCTTTCCGGTACCTTGTCCGGGCGATTGTCGTGCGTCCCGTTCACGGTCGTGTAAGGAATTTTATGTTTCGATTTTTCGCTGACCCAATCCATCTTTGCCGTTATTTTACCGATGACCTCTTCGACCCACTCGCGATCGCCTGTTTGCAGCTGCATGGTTCCATTCCTCCGCGATTTTTCTATTACACCGTATCTTTCATTTTAGTTCAGCCCGATTTAAAGAGGTATGAGGCGTTTTTTAGAATGAAGGGCGATTTCTTAAGCTAAAAAGCTGTTCGAACGGCTCCCCTCATTTCCCTGATGCCCGCTCTTCCCGAACGGAACGCCCGTTCCGTTGCTCGATCAACTCGACGGAGACATCATCCCGTTCCATATTCCGAACGCTGATCACTTGTTTTCTTCCGTCTCTCAATGCGACTTCCACGGTGTTTTCGTCCGTCGCCACGACGGATTCGATCATACTCTCCGCCTCGTACGGTTCAACCACCGTAATGAATCTGGCAGTCCTGCCCTTCGTTCTGACGGCGTACGTGGTCCGTCGTTGGGATTCATCGCCCGGGAACGCATCCGCGCCGATAACCCCGACGAAACGTACGGCATTCAGCCCCTCTAGATTGAGGCTGATGACGCCTTCGCGGTCATGGTCAACGGGACTTGCCGGGATCGCGTTCGGGTATTCTTCTCCGACGATCGTGACGCGGCCGCCTTCGTAATCCCTCCCGATCCCATAACCGAGATCGACATTCTCGTAATGGAGCGGCAGCTGGCTCAGGTCGATTCGGGTACCTTCTTCGTCAACGATGTAGGCTTCCCCCCAGAACAGCCCCTGCTTCGTTCGCAATGGGTCCTTTTGTTCCGAGTAGATCGGGTGATTGTTAATCACGAGACGAAGCTGTCCAGCCCCTCGGACGTCAATATCGCATCTTTCTTGGCTCAGCAGCCACGCCCCGAATTCGCCGGAGGCTCTCGTTTCACCGTCGACCTCTACGCGATAGGCTAAGGGGATGCGGTATCCGTGGTCCTCTGCCGCCCTGCCGACAATTTGTACATTCTCCCGAGGCCACGCCGTGTGCACGTCCATCTTCAACAGCCCTGGCGTATTGTAAGCCGTGCGCGTTCCCCGCAAATCTTCGCCTTCGCCGAACGCCGTCACGAAGCTCGCGACACTCGTGCCGGAGACTCGGTACCAATGGCAGTCCGTAATAAATTGGCCGTCGGACAAGGGATCCTCCGTGAACTGCCCCGTGTGCCGCACGTATTCCACCGCTTCCCCCCGAATGCCTTGGAAACCCTTGATTTGAAACAAGCTGTCGAATTGATGTTCCCGTTCGCCTCGCAGATCATCGAACAGCACCAAATAATCGTCTGTCATCGCCATCACTCTTCTCTGGACGATCGGCTCCGTAAAGCCGGTCACGTCGCCGTGCTTCGGGGCATCCTCAAGCTTCTTCAGAGAACTCGCGTTCATCGCGCATCGCTTTTCCAAACTTTCGTTCTCGTCGTACACCATTCCGCCGTATGGCGGATAAGCCCAGGGAGAACGGGTTTCGATCGCCGTCGCTTGCAGCGCTTTTCCGCTGTAGAACAACAATCTCTTTGAGTCGCTTGGGACTTGCATCTTCTCATCCACGACAACCATATTTTTCGTCATCGAGTTTTGGACGTAAAACTTATACATGAAATGGTCGTAACCCCACCATACGTGTTCGGGATTATAGAAGCTTCGCCCGTATCTCATGACGGAAAGCAAATTGGTACGGTCGAAATGACCGTGCGCATATCCGTGCGAGCCGTAACGGAGAACGGCCTGAATTTGATCCTTCCGCTCCCTGCCTTCGGTTTGGCTTCGCAGCATTGCGATCCCTACGTTATCCGCGTAGGCGCTTTGATTCGAATACAGCGATTCATATTCCGGCAGTTCGCCGTGCCCGAAGATCGGATCCGCCTCGTCCATCCGCTGAATGACGGGAATGTACTCCGGATCTTTGTAATAGGTATAAGCCAAATCGTAGGTAGAGCCGAAATGTACGCCCCCCAGCTTCTTCTCCTCCGAATCGCTGATGCCGAACAGAACGCCCCTATAGTCCAGAAAAGGCAGGACCGCATCGAATAAATCCTTAATGCACACATAGTTTTTGCGGTTGCCGCCCCATCGTTGGTTCACCATGCCGAACCGCACGTTCGCGGCCTCCCCGTTATAAGTGCTTGCAACCTCCGAGTTATAAGGGATAGGAAAATGCGTGTGCAAGAGGTTGATGCCGAAGGGAAGCAAAGCATGCGCCGTATGAATGAACTGCGACGAGACCCAGGTGTTGTAGCCGACGGAGCACTCGTACCACCACCCGTCGTTAAACACCCCGTATTGAAGCTGTTCGAGCGAACCTCCGGGACCAAATACGAATCTCAGCGCCCTTTCGATGTCTTCGATCGCCAAAGCGCAGTAGAAGGCTCCGGTAATCTCCGACAATAACCAGTTGGAGATGTGACCGCTTCGGATGTGGTGGTCCAAGATATCCATATAAAGCCGAAACGTCTTCTCGATGCATCGATGATCTTCCGGCGTCAAGACGCCCGCGTCGTGAATAATATCGTACGGAATCGCCAGGTGTTGAAAGAAGTGACCTTCCTGTACGTAGCTTTGGCTGCATCCTTTAAGCTTCCTGGGATACCCTGTACGCTCATCGGTGAAAAATCGGAAGAAGGCCGCTACTTTCTCCGCGTATTTCTTTTCCTTCGTCAACGCATAAGCATACGCGGCGGACATAAT
Source organism: Paenibacillus sp. (assembly GCF_035645195.1). Lineage (NCBI taxonomy): Bacteria > Bacillati > Bacillota > Bacilli > Caryophanales > Paenibacillaceae > Paenibacillus > Paenibacillus sp. The sequence continues at coordinate 44,459 of NZ_DASQNA010000042.1, forward strand.
ATAATTCTCTTCGCTCGTGTCGTAACAATAATCTTTTTCGTCTAAGGGAGGACTTACTTCCCATCGGTCCGCATCCGCAAGGATTCGCTCGTACCCTATTTGGAATTTCGGGTATTTCTCGATCTTCGCTTTCGTCTCTTCCCATTGCTTCTCGTTATGGTAAATATACGGATGCGCCAGTTTCCTTAAGGTTTTGAACTCGATGTTGACCTCGTGATCGCTGTCCCCGTTCGGGGTAAAAACCAGTCGGGTAGTCTCGTGACCCCCGGGGACCATATTTTCATGAACCCGAACCGTTGCGGCCACGGCCTGGCTGCCATTCGGTTCTAACACGAATTCCGCAGGAGTTACGCACGCGAGCAGCGATTCCCAGCCTTTAAAAATCTGCTTCACGGAAACGGCTTGCCTCGTGACGGTGCAGTTATACACTGTCACCTGGTAGGTTACTTCTTCGTCGGCGTCCCCCGCTTTGCCCAGTACGTTCGTGTCGACGAATATTTTCCCGCCCCGAAGCAGTTCCGCTTCAGACAACGCTGCGGGACCGGACAACTCGAATCCGTCGAGAAATCTCCATATATTTTCCTTTGCCGTCTCGATCTTGAAATCCGAAAGCTTCAATCTCACCTCATGGTTTCCTGCGCCGGAAAGATATACGCTCGCATCGACGCTTCTTCCATCCGCGAACTTCGCCCGGACGGAAATTTTCGTTTCTTCCTCCTTCGCTTGAATCCGTAATTTTAATCCATACCACCCCATGACATCCAAGGCCGAGTCGTTGCCCCTCTCGAAGCCGATCGGATACCAACCGACCGCCCCCGGCTTAACGGGATATTCAATCGCTACGGATTCCTGTAAATCATAACCATGCTCGTGCAACCGCCCCGTTACATTCCATTCGCGCAGTAAATCGACTCTCGTAAGCATGTTCCACTCCCCCGATCTTCGCGGCTAACAAAAATCAGCAGCCATGTATGCTGCTGATTTTCGCAATGCCTCATCCCGCGTTAGTTGCCGCCGGCATCGATATACGCCTGCAGTTGTTTCATAATCTCGGCGCGAATGACGTCCAACCCGAGCGCTTTCCACTCTTCATTCGCTTTCCGAGCCTCCGTCCACACGTCTTGAACCAAGCCGTTCTGAGCAATTTGGTAAAACTCGTCGTATTTCGGCTGAACCTTGGCGATTTCGCTCTTCACCGGCGAAGTATCGAATTTAAAGCCGGCGAGCGGCCGCTTATAGTACGTATCCGCCTTAGCCAGATACTCGTAGTACGTCTTCGTCGTTTCGTCCAAATCGGCATTTAAGCGAATGTAGTTCGGATTCCATGTTAATTCATAGCCTGGGAACGTGTGATTTCCAAGCGCCTTGTACGATCCATCTTCCATGGCTTCCCAATGCTTCCCTTCGATGCCCAATTCGAACAAATCATGATTTTCCTGAGACTGGAAAATCCAATCCAGGAATTTCATCACGCGATCCGGGTGCTTCGACGTCGCCGGGACCGCAACGGAATTCGCCGCGACGTAGTCCGTGCCGATGCAGCCTGGCTCGAAATTCGTAAAGCATGGATTATACGAGAAAAACTCCAGCTCCGCTCCAGGCACGCCTGCCTCTAATTTGGTCAAAATCGCGCCGAATTGCGCGCTGTCGCTTTCGAGCGCCGCCGCCTTCCCGGAGGCGAATACGCCGAAATGATCCTTCTGGCTGATCGAATCCGGCTCAAGATACTTGTTCCATGCCGCATATTGATCATAAAACCCATACAGTGTCTTCGGATCGTTGAACGGCGCCGGCAATGTCGCGAATTGTTCGTCTGCATCCCCTAAGATGACCGCGTTCAACACCTTCTTGTAATCTTCCGAGAGAACGACCTGCCAATGCCCTCCGGCTCCGACCGTCATGATCGGCGTCCCTTTCTCGAAGGTAGGTTTAAACATGTTGTAGAAGCCCCGTCGTCCCGAGACAGCAAGCGGAACCATGTTCTCTTCGTTCTCTTGAACCTTAGTAAAATAAGCTTCCAGATCTTCGTACGACTTTATTTCCGGGAGACCGTACTTCTCTCGTAAATCTTTTCGAATAAAGATGCCGTCAGCTCCTCCGAAATATTGGGCGAACGGAACCGCATAAATCTTGCCGTTAATCCGGTTCGCGTCCAGCATCTCCTGAGAGAACGCTTTCTTTAAACCGGGATATTCGTCGTTATTGAAATATTTGTCCAACTCCACATACGCGCCTTGCGGCGCCAACGTACGAAGGTTCGCCCACGGCGCGTCGAACACCAGATCGACTTCTTCGCCTGCCGTCATCTTGAGCTTCACTTTTTCCTTGTGATCGGCGATCGGAGACCACTCGATATCGAGCTTCGTATTCAAAGTTTCCTTCGTCCGGTTCTCGAATTCCGCAAGCACGTCCTCCATCCCCGTCGGACGGTCGCCGAACAACATCACCTTCAAGGTGACCTCTTCCGGGGCGCCCGTTGCGGCAGGCGCGTCATCTCCTTCGACTGCCGTCTAGTCCGTCGGCGCTCCCGCGCTATTGCAAGCGGCAAGCGACACCGCCAACATAGAAGCGAGGGCCGTCTTCAATACATTCTTCATACGTGAACCTCCTAATCATTGTTTTATCGCTAAACCGGCGCTGTCGCCGGAATCAGCCTTTCACGGAGCCAACCATCAAACCTTTGACGAAATATTTTTGCAGGAACGGATAAAGAAACACGATCGGCCCGATCGTCACGACGGCCGTCGCTAACCGCGTCGTGCTGGACGGAACGATGTAGCCCGGCACCGTCACTTGATCCGCGATTTGGGTCGCGAAATCCAAGTTGCGAACCACCTTCATAATTAAGTACTGAAGCGGATGAAGCCGTTCGTCGCCGATAAACAGCATCGCGCGGAACCATTCGTTCCAATAAGCGAGCGCGTAAAACAAACTAATCGTCGCAATCGCGGGAAGCGACACCGGCAAAATAATGCGGAACAAAATATAAATGTCGTTCGCTCCGTCGATTTTCGCCGATTCCGCCAGCGCTTCGTCGATCGTGTTAAAAAAATTTCGCAACAAGAACATGTTCCACGGGTTGATCAGCGCCGGGATGATGAGTACCCAGATCGTATCCTTGAGATGCAAATACTTGGAAATCAAAATATACGTTGGAACCAGCCCGCCCTTAAACAGCATGGCGAAGAAGACGTAAAACGCGATGTGGTTCCGGTATTTCACCGATTTGACCGAGATGGCGTACGCGAGTGCGCTTGTCATAATCATGCTGAGCACCGTGCCGACGCACGTCACGAAAATCGTTACGCCGTATGCGTTGAATACGACGTCCGTCCCCAATAGCAGCTTATACGCGTCGAATGATAGATCCCGCGGAAAGATCGAGTAGCCGTACTTCACCAACGTTTGCTCGCTCGTGATCGATCCGGAGACGACGGTCATGAACGGAACGAGACAATATACTGCAAACAGCGCCAGTACGAAATAAAAAGCGCCGAGCATCATCCGGTCACCTAAGCTGTAGCTGCGTTTCGACAACTGTTCCGCCTCCTTTCGTTAGTAAATCGCCGAATCAGCATTGATTTTCTTGGTGATGTAGTTTGCGGTAACAACCAACGCGAATCCGACGAACGATTGATAAAACCCTACGGCAGAAGCCATGCCCATGTCGCCTAGCTGCATCAATGCCCGGTACACGAACGTGTCGATGACGTCCGTCGTCGGGTACAAGAGCGGATTCGATCCGACGATCGCGTAGATCATCCCGAAATTTCCGTAAAAGATGTTGCCTAGCTGCAGTAAAATAAGCAAAATCACCGTCGTTTTCAGCAAAGGCAATGTAATGTACCAAATTTTTTGCCATCGACTCGCCCCGTCGATCGAAGCGGATTCATAAATATCCGGGTTGATGCCGGCAATCGCAGCCAAATATACGATCGACGAAAAACCGGCCCCATGCCAAAGACTGAGAAGCACGAGCAGCAACGGCCAAATTGCAGGGGAACTGTAGAAAGCAATCGACTCCATGCCGATGGAAGCGAACCAACGGTTCACGAGTCCGTCGCTTGCGAACAGCGTCATCGTAAACATGGACACGACGGTCCAAGAGATAAAATGCGGCAAGATGACTACCGACTGCGCCGTTTTCTTGAACCATTTGCTCCCGATCTCCGAAAGCATGACGGCGATCGCGACCGCCATGATCGTCCCGAACGCAAGGAAGAGCAAATTTAAATAAACGGTATTAAACGTTACCTTCAACCAATCGTTGGATTGGAAGAAAAATTGAAAATTTTTAAACCCTACGAACTCGCTGCCCGCAATTCCTTTGATCGCCTGAAAATCTTGAAACGCGATCACCAGTCCGAACAGCGGCAAATACTCGAATACGAAAATGAAAACGATGCCGGGAATCGCGAGCAGATACAAAAATTTGTTCCGGGCCATCTCTTTCGCGAACGACCGAAGGGCGCCCTCCTTACGGATGGCGGCGGGTCCGGCGTTCCACTTTGTTCCGTTAGCGGCGTTGATCTTCATTGCGCTCCTCCTCCTTCACGGCCCCTAATATAAAGCGTCATCTCATGACTCCGAAAGTTTAAAAAATAACGATGTGTTTGTTTCTTCATTTTTCGAATATAAGAAAACTAAAGAAGTCCCAAGGCCCAGAACGTTAAAAAACGCTTACCGCTCTGCGGCAAGCGTTTCTTCCCCTTTGTCCATTCGGTACGCCTTTCGGTAATGATCGGGCGTTTTCCCTGAAAATCGTTTAAACGAAACATAAAAATAACTGGCGTTGTTCATTCCGACTAATTCCCCGATCCGGTTGGCCGGCAGCTCCGTATGGATCAACATCTCCTGCGCTTTGCGGAACCGATAGTCGTTGATGTACTGGGATATCGATTGTCCCATGCGATCCCTGAATATTTTCCTCGCGTAATTCGTCGATAAACCGACCGCTTCGGCTAACGAGGCGACGGATAAGTTCGGATCCGGATAGTTGGTATGGATCAGTTCCATCAGCTTGTCGACTTGCTCCTCGTGCCTTGACGTCGCCTTCCTGTCGCGGATCGTTACGATTCGACTCGCGAGAGACATGTACCATTCCGTAATTTCGCTCAACGTGTCGTGCCGCCGCAACTGGTTGTGCGCGTCCTGCAGCTCCATAAGCCATTCTTCGCGCGGATCGTCCACCATCTCGATCGCGGTACGCATCGTGATGACCATCAGTTGGTTCAAGCACAACAACACCTCGTCGAAGCGGAACGACCGGATGCGGTCGGTAAATTGTTCGAACGCTTCCCGGACTTTCCCAATATTACCGGACTTTAACGCATCGACGATGAAACGTTCGCATTGCAACGGATATTCGTACGTACGAAACTCGGCAGCATGAATGTCCTCGTACTTGAGCGTTTGGCCTCCTCCGAATACGAGCCGATAATTCGCGGCTTGTGCTGCGGTATTCCAGGCATAGCGCACCTCGCCGAAGGAATGCACGGCCACGCCGACGCCGATCGTCACCGATAGCTTTAGATACTGCTCAATATGCTCACGAATCTTTTCCATGATCCGTTCCGCTTCAACATCGCCGGAAGCATTCCATAATACCGTAATCCTATCTTCCGCATCCTCAATGATTTCCGCCGCGGCTTTCCCTTTCATCGTTTCCTCGGAAATATTGGCGATCGCGAACTTCAACAACGATACGTCCCCCATTCCAAACCGTTCGAGCAACCGGGAATAACCGTCCAATCGGATGACGCTTACCCGAATGTCTCCTTCCGATATGGAGAGTTGCAGACTGCCGATCTTCGCTTCCTCCCCGTTCCACCGTTCACCCCGGCACATCGCTAGCAGCATCGCTTTCTTGGACTCGGGCAAGTGCTGACGTAAATCGGTTTGTAAGCGTGAAATCCGACTCCTCATGCTGTCGACGGAACGGGATATTACGTCGTATTCGGACAGCGATCGCACCCCTTCCGAGGGGGATTGCGGATCAAGCACCTGATGGAGCAACTCATGAATCGGTCGATAAAACCGGCGGGTAAACACCAGTGCGGCAATTACGCCGAGAGAAGCGAATACGCCCGCGATCGCATAGATGAAACGTCGTAAAAAAACGACCCGGCCAAGCGCCCCTTGATAATCGGTGACGCCGACGAAGCTCCAATCGAGCTGATCCGATTTCACGAAAGTCACAAGCGCGGAACGTCCGTCCGCGGTACTAAGAAAATGGCCGGTTTTGGCGGAACTTGTCTTCAGTTCTTGAAAATACGGTTCGGCCCGTATATTCGCATTGAATCGCTCCGGATCGGGATGCGAAATGACGGTCCCGTCCCCGTCTACGATCATGGCGGCGCTCCACTTGTTATCCGTGCCGCGGTTCACGAGCTGCTGCAGCACGTTTTGATTGAGGTTCAGGACGAGCGCGCCGTGCGAAAAACTATCCGGCGTGCTCTCCGAATAGATGACCGTAATCAAATCGTTGTCGTACCTTTGGCCGTATATGGAAAAATCGGTTTTTCGCGACACCAGCCAGCGCCGGCGTTCATCGTTCTTAGAAAGCAGCTGCGTTATCGTTCGATCATAGAATCGATCCAGCTCGCTAGCCGTGGATAACGTAGAGAACACCAAATCGTCTTGAAAATTGTACACATACACGGAATGAACCAATGGACTAAATGACAGCAATTCATTGAGTCGCGTATGGATCCGTCCAATCGCGATTCGATCCAACTCTCTGCCGTACAACGCCTCGGTCACGATCGGGTCGTCGTGAAACACTTGGTAGAAGTATTGAAAGGCATTGTTCATCAGCAGATCCGCGGTCGTGTACGACTGATAGATCGTCTCCTCGGAATGTTTCCGAATCTCCCTTGCGAAATCGTCCGACACCCGTTCCGCCAATAGGACAGAAAATGCAGAGATGAGGAAGGAGCCTAATGCGATATAAGAAAATGCCATCTTGAACATCACCGGCTTTTTTCGATACATTCCGCCGACCTTTTCCCACATGTCCAACCACTCCTTTGCTTGCAAGAGCGCAACGCGAATCCTACATTGTTAGCGCATACATCATTTTCCCACAAGTTTACGGCTTTGCGTCGACTCGGACATCACCATCTTAATTTCACTGCACATTTGTCTTAAAAAACTGCATATCGCACCCTTGGGCCGTGCAATAGAATGGACGTGCGGGGAAGAACGTGTCATGGGGGAATTGAGGATGAGGGATATCTTCGACGTCAAGGATTTTGGCGCCAAAGGCGACGGCGTCGCGGTCGACACGAAGGCCATCCAACAAGCGATCGACGAGTGCTTTCATGCCGGCGGCGGTTTTGTCGTTCTGGCAGGCGGCACGTTTGTATCGGGAACGATTTTTTTGAAATCGAACGTTTATTTGCAAGTGAATCCGTCCGCGACGCTATTGGCGAATCCGGATATCGGCGATTACCCGGACGGGACGCATTACAACCGATATATCAATGAGAAAGACATGGACAAATGCTTTATTTATGCCGAAGACGCTACGAACGTCGGCGTCATCGGTCAGGGCGAAATTAACGGCAACGCCGAGAGCTTTCCGAACGAAGGAAGCATCTATCGGCCGATGATGATGCGGTTCTTGCGCTGTAAAAATATCCACGTCAAAGGTTTGCGACTCTATAATTCTACCGCTTGGACCACGGCCTTCTTGGACAGCGAGAACATATGGTGCGAGGATCTGGACATCCGAAACGATCGCAGGTACAACGGAGACGGTTTGGATTATGACGGCTGTAAGAACGTTTTTATCTCGAATTGCAAAATTTTGGGCACCGACGATAACCTTTGTCTACAGGCCAGCAGCAAAGACTATCCGATGAAAAATGTGCACATCAGCAACTGCCACTTTACTTCCATTTGCGCAGGCATTCGGATCGGTTTAAAATCCGTGGGCGATATCTCGAACGTAACCATCCACAACTGCACGTTCGAGAACGTATGGCGCGAAGGGATCAAAATCGAATGCACCGAGGGCGGCACAATCAGCGATATCGTGGCTCAAGGACTTGTGATGCGAAACGTAACGCGGCCGATCTTTATGATTTTAAACAATCGTCTGGATGTGATCGGTTCTTCGATCGGTCTTGAGGAAATGCCGGAAATCGGCGCGATGGAGCGCATTACGTTGTCGGACATCATCGCGACGGATGACGAGGAGATGTACAATACTCATTATCGCTTTACCGACGATATCATGGGTTGTCCTTCCTTCAACGGAATTCGCATCGATGCTTGCGACAGCTACCCGATTCGCGATGTAACGTTGAGGAATATTACGTATACCTTTGTCGGCGGCGTGAAGAAGGAAGACATCCCCGAGGAATATCCGAAGGTGTGGGATTTGCGGCACGATCATCCGGAGAGAGTATCCGAGAATTACTATCCGACCTGGAGCCGGACGACCTTCATGGACGTCAGGAATGTCGAGCGTCTCACGCTGGACGGGCTGAGGTTCCACGCAATGAAGGAAGACACGAGAGAATCCTATATTATCGAGAATTGTAAAACGTTTAAGGAAGATATCACGGAGTATTAATGTAGAACAAGGGAAGCGAGTAAGCTCGCTTCCCTTGTTATATGGTGATGCCTTTCGTTTTCCTACTTTCCCCGATTATAACTATTTTCTTTTTAATAAAAAAAGCCAGGGGTCGCCCCCTGGCTCTTCGTATTAGCTACACTTGCTGTAGCCGCAGTTGGTGCACGTCTTGCAGCCTTCGCTGTTGATGAGCGAGGCGGAGCCGCAGCCCGGGCACAGGTCGGTGGAGGATGCGATGTCCAGCTTCTTCACGACCGGCGCGGCCGGTGCCGGCGTCGGTGCTGGCGCGTCTTCGAGCTCCTGCGTCGCGGTGACGAGATGCGTTGCCGGCTCGTAGACGGCGCTGGCGTCCGAGTGCTCCTTGTGGAGCTCGAGCGCCTTCGCGACGGCGTCGGCGATCGACTCGACGCGGTTCGGGCCGAAGCCGACAGCGCCGGAGCCGCCGATGCCCTTGAGGTGCTTGATCAAGAGCTCCGTCTTGCTGCCGTGATCCCCGTAACGGAGGAACAAGGAGATGACGCGGCCGAGCGCTTCGGACATGGCGAATACGTCGGAGCCGGCCTTGCCCACGTTCAGGAACACTTCGCTCGGCGTGCCGTTCGCGTCGTTGATCGTGATGTACGCGATGCCGAACGGCGTATTGAATTTATACGTCGCGCCCCGAAGCACTTGAGGACGGCGGTGATATTGCTTGTCGAACACCTGCTGCTGCTCCGGCGTCGCCTTGACCGGCAGCGAGGACGCGATCGCTTCGATCGCCTGAGCTTCGGCAGCCGGAGCTTCCGCTGCTGGAGCCGCCGCTTCTTCCTTCTTCTCTTCGTCCTTCTTCGTGCTGAGGACTTGGACGTCGCGGCTGCCGTCGCGGTAGATCGTTACGCCTTTGCAGCCGAGGTCGAACGCGAGCTCGTACAGCTCTTTCGTCTCTTCGACGGTGAAATCCGCCGGGCAGTTCGCCGTCTTGGAGATGGAACTGTCGACCCAGCGCTGGATCGCCGCCTGCACGCGGATGTGATCCTTCGCGGACAAGTCCATCGCGGTGACGAACCATTCCGGAAGCTCCTTGCCCGGGTTCTTATCCTGCCACTCCTGCGCGATCGGCACGAGCTGCTTGTCGAAGCCGAGGCGGCTTTGACGGTAGTATTCGAACGCGAAGTACGGCTCGATGCCCGTCGACGTGCCGACCATCGTGCCCGTGCTGCCCGTAGGCGCCTGAGTGATGACCGTAACGTTGCGCATGCCGTGCTTCTTGATCGCCGCGCCCACTTCCGGATATACGGAAACCATGTTCTTCATGAAGCCGCTCTGCATGAACTTCTCGTAGACGAAATGCTCGAAGGAGCCCTTCTCGCCCGCGATTTCGGCAGATGCGATATATGCTTCTTTCGCCATGAAGCCGTACAGCTTGTCGAGGAAGACGAGCGATTCCGGGCTGCCGTAGCGAATTTCAAGCTTGATCATGAGCTCCGCGAGACCCATCGTGCCGAGGCCGACGCGGCGCTCGCCCTGCTGGTTCTTCCGGTTCTCTTCGAAGTGGTACGGCGTCTTGTCGATGACGTTGTCGAGGAAGCGCACCGAATAGCGGACCGTCTTCGCGAGATCTTCCCAATCGACGTCATGCTTCGCTTCGTCGTAGAACTTCGACAAGTTGACCGCGGACAGGTTGCAGACGCCCCATGCCGGGAGGCCTTGCTCGCCGCACGGGTTCGTGCAAATGATCGGGTTGAAGTACCACGAGTTGGACATCTGGTTGTAGTATTCCATGAACACGACGCCCGGCTCCGCCGATTTCCAAGCGGATTCGATGATCGTGTGCCAAATGTCGCGCGCCTTCACCGTGCGGTAATGCTTCACCGGCTTGCCGGCTTCCTTCCACTTGTCCAGGTTGCCGTCCCACAGCGCGTCGTAGTCCGGATCCGTCGTGTCCGGGAAGACGAGCTCCCAGTCGAGGTCCTCTTTGACGGCTTTCATAAACCCGTTGCTGACGCAGACGGACAGGTTGGCGTTCGTCACTTGCCCCATCGTTTGCTTGACCGTAATGAAGTCGAGCACGTCCGGGTGCCAATCGTTGATCATGAGCATGAGCGCGCCGCGGCGCGAACCGCCTTGCTCGATGAGGCCCGTCGTATAGCTGAACAGACCGCCCCACGAAACGGCGCCGCTGGAGGAGCCGTTCACGCCGGCGACGATCGAACGGCGCGGGCGGAGCGAGGACAGGTTGATGCCGACGCCGCCGCCGCGGGACATGATCTCCGTCATTTCGCTGAGCGTCTCCATGATGCCGCCGCGGCTGTCGTGCGGCGACGGGATGACGTAGCAGTTGAACAGCGTCAGCTCGTCGCTGGCGCCTGCGCCCGCGGCGATCCGTCCGCCCGGCACCAATTTCCAGTCATCCAAAATGTATCTGAATTTTTCCGTCCATTCTTTCTGCTTCTCCGGCGCTTCCACCGACGCCATCGCCGCAGCGAGGCGATCCCACATTTCTTCCGGCGTTTTCTCGAGCGTGAGGGTGATTTTCTCGACGGTCGTCTCGACCGTGTTGCCGGAACGCGTCTTGACGGTAACCTTGTTCCCTTCGCGCGCGATGACTTCGCCGACTTCTTTCGCCGGGAACTTCGGATCGTCCTTCGTCAAGGCAAGAACGATATCGCCGACTTTCGTGTTGTTGTAATCGGCATCCTTCCGGGCATATCGGTCCAAAAAGATTTTCTCGCTCAGGCCTTCCAATTTCGTCTTCTGCTTCGTTTTCAAAGGGACACCCTCCCATCAAGAATAAACACACAATATAAAGTAACCGCCAGTCTTCGACAAGACCGCGGGAAGACAACACATGAAGTTAAAATCTGCTATGTAGCTACATTACTATATATTGTGTCCGGAGTCCATTATACGTCACTAGATGTTGTAGTTCTAGAAATATTTTTTTTAAATTCGGCAGGAATTTTAAAAATCGCTTCAAATCCCTTACTACAATCGCTTTCATCGCCCTTCCAAAATGCCGCTAGATTCGACATCGTTCGATGTTTGCTTACTACCTTGCGCTTCGGTTCGTTCATTGTAACATACCACAAACGTTATGGGAACATACATTCTTGTTTTTCTGAAAGGAATTGCCGATTTCGCGCCAAAGTAATACTCTAGAGGAAGTCGCACCATGCGAAGCAAGGAACAATGGAACGAAGGAGATCGAAGCGATGGGTACATATGTATGGAACGGCGAGCGGCTGCTGCCGCGCGGCGAAGCGGCCGCGGATATCGAGGACCGTGGGTATACGTTCGGCGACGGCATCTACGAGGTGTTCCGCGTATACGACGGCAAGGTGTTCGAAGCGGAGGCGCATTGGGAACGATTCGTGCGCAGCGCCCGCGAAATCCGCATCGAGCTGCCGTACTCGGCGGAAGCGCTCGACCGGGGCGTTCGCGAGCTCGTGGGGGCCGACGGTCTCGTCGATGGCATCGTCTATTTGCAAGTGACGCGGGGGACGGCGCCGCGGGCGCATCCGTTCCCGGCCGATGCGAAGCCGGTGCTGACGGCGTTCACGAAGCCGCTCGCGCGGCCGGCCGCAATGCTCGAATCCGGCGTGAGCGTCGTGACGCAGCCGGATATCCGCTGGCTCCGCTGCGATATCAAGAGCCTCAACCTGCTGCCGAACGTGCTCGCGAAGCAGGCGGCGACGGAAGCCGGCGCGGCGGAGGCGGTGCTGCACCGCGACGGCGTCGTGACGGAAGCCAGCGCCTCCAATATCGCGATCGTGAAGGACGGCGTCATCCGGACGCATCCGGCGAATAACCTCATCTTGCACGGCATTACGCGCGCCGTCGCTCTGCGGCTGGCCGCGGAGCTCGACCTCTCCGTCGCGGAGCGGCCGTTCACGCTCGAGGAGCTGCGGGAAGCCGACGAAGCGTTCCTGCTCGGCACGACGGTCGAGGTGATGCCGGTCGTCCGCGTAGACGGCGCCCCGATCGGCGACGGCAAGCCCGGCCCGATCACCCGCCGCCTGCAGGAGGCGTTCGTGCGGCTCATTTGACGCCGATAGGAAGACTGCTCCCCGCCATGGAGAGCAGTCTTTCTATTTTGGTGAAGCGCTCGCAAAAAAACCGCTCCCGGCCCCGGGAGCAGTTTACTTAATTATATGAAGAATCTTTCGATAAATCCATGTAAATCTGGTATAATAACACTCCGATGTCGCACAATAAGGATTGTTCGACATTTTCCGCCTAATACGTCAGATGTTAGCATAAATATGAGATTTTGGAAAGGGTCGTCCGAGACTTTAGTCACCCTTGCATAATATCAAGCAGGCCGTCCTCGACGAAGTCGGGGGCGGCTTTTTTCATAAAATCGACCGTGTGCAAATACCGCTGCGTCGTATTGATCTGCACATGCCCCAAGCTGTCCTGCACCTGCTGAAGCGAAGCCCCGTATAAGAGCGCCATCGTAGCGCTCGTATGCCGCAGCCAGTGCGGCGTCACCGGCTTCTCCAGCTGCGCGTCTTCCCTCGCCCGCCGGATGACGCGCTCGACCTGCCGCTCCGTAAGCGGGAACAGCGGCGCATCCGCCTCCGAGGCGTATTCTTCCATATACGCGCGCAGCTGCTGCCAGAGCGCCTCCGGCACTTTGACCTCGCGCATTTTATCCCCTTTGCCCTTCCGGACGGCGAGCCACGTGGAGGCCCCCGTAGGGTCCTTATGAAAATCGGATTTTCGGATCTGGACGAGCTCGGACACCCGGAGCCCGAGGATGACGAGCGTCAGACCGATCAAGTAGTCCCGAAAGCTCCGGCTCCGCAGCTGCGAGAGGAGCTTCGCCAGCTCGTCCTTCGTCAAATAATGGTTCCGGCTCGTGACGGACACTTTCGGCGATCGGATGCACGAGGTCGGATTGATGCGAAAAATGCCGATGTTCGCGTCGCTTCCCCATTTATAGAAGGAACGCAGCGCGGAAACGAACATCGCGATCGTCGCGTTCGACTTCGGCTTGCCGCTGCCGCCGAGCGCGCCGCGGTTGAGAGCCAGCTTGAACGCCTCGATGTCGCGCCAAGTGACGTGCGACAAACGTTTGTCCCCGATAAAGCGCCGGAACAAGTCGAGAGACCGTTTGTAGTTCCGGTACGTGTAGCGCGACCGCTCGAAAGCGGACAAGTAAATGGCCACGATCTGGTCGTCCGTCTCCCTGCCGTCGGCGCTGTAGAGTTGGGTATTTACAATGGAGTGCATTCGGTAACCTCCTTCGTTCGTCGAACAATCCTTATTGTTCGACACTTCGCCAACGCAGGACTCTAGGAGGTGATTCGCAGTGATGCTGGCATTGGACTTGCTTGTACAACTGCTTACGAAAGATCCGACGACTTACGAGCATAGCTGGCGAGTCGCCAGATTGGCTCGAGCGATGGCAGCCTCCATTTCCTTGACCGAAGAAGACACCCACTCGCTGATTCAAGGCTGCTTGTTCCACGACATCGGGAAGCTGCTGCTTCCGAAGTCCCTGCTGCATAAGCCCTCCCCGCTCACCTCGTACGAGGTCGAAACCGTGAAGACGCACGTGAATTACGGAGTGCTGCTGCTGCAAGCCGCTTACGTGAAAGACGTCAAAACGCTGCACACCGTGCAGTTCCACCACGAGCGGTGGGACGGCACGGGGTACCCGCACGGCCGGCGGAAGCATCAAATTCCGCTGTTCGCGCGCATCTGCTCGGTCCTAGACGCTTACGACGTCATGACGATGGATCGCCCCTACAGCCCCGCGTTGGACGCGGAAGCCGCGAGGCGCGAGCTGGCGAACCACCGCGGCACGCAATTCGACGGCGATCTGGTCGAGTTGTTCCTCAGCTTGCCGGAGGCGCTGACCGTTTAGCCTCTCCCTCCGGCGCGCGAGCGGCCGCGGCATCCCGCGCCTGCGGCCGCTCGCATCGTCTTCCGATATCATTCACCCCCATTCGTTCCATCCGGTTGCCGCTCTCCCGCCGGGCCTTGCCGCAGCCAACTCCCCCTCCTCTTTTCCCTAAAAAAAAGAGCGCTATCCCGAAAAGATAGCGCCGCTGTACAATTCGCTTCAGGGTAACCCGGCCGCCATCGCTTTCGCTGCAGGCCCGTGGCTTTGCGTTCCCGTTTTTCAGGCGGGTTTGCCTTATGCCGACGACATCCGTATGTGTTGTACATCCATGTAACTGCATCTTACAATAATGGGCAGCGAAATGGAATATCTCTTCACTCCTGAATATCCGCGACCAAGAACGTATACTCGGCGCATGTATACGCCTCGAATTCGTCCGGCCGGTCCGTCGTCACCAGCTCCAAGCATTCCGCCGTTTTGCGGCGCTCGCGGTCCTCCTCGGCGGCATAGCCGTCTTCGGACGCGTCCACATAGACGATATACTTGCCTTCCTCATACATCACGTCCGTGTAAATCGCCGCGCCTTCTTCCGTGTAGCTGACGATGCGGACGGCGTCTTCGCCGCCGCTGGCCGTCACGGCCAAGAACGCGTCGAATCGGTCCAAATTGCCTGCTTCCCTCGGACCAAGTCCGGAATATACGATATCCCCTTCGTCCATCGGCGGCGGCAGCGCCGTCGCCGGCACCGCGGCGCATCCTGCCGCCAGCGCCGCGATCAGCGCCAGCGCCGCTCCCCATCCCGTTCTCACACCGCGTCACCTCTTGACTATCATTAACGCACTCGCTTTGGAAAAAGTTTCACTTTCCCGCGGACGCGGCGCTACCGGCGAAGGTTCCACTCGTCCGTGCCGTACTTCTCCGCGACGAGCCGCGCCGTTTCGGCTTCTTCGGCGGCGCTCAGCGGCTGCGGCGCGAACCGGACGCCGAGCGAGCGCGCCCAGCCGTCCGCGAACGCCGCCTCGGCGTCGGACGCGGCGACGCCGGCGAGCCCCCGCGCGGCGCGCAGGTCGTTGATCGCCGCCGCTTTGTCGGCGAACGAGGCCGCAAGCCGTTCGCGGAGCCGCTCGCTGCGGAACCGCAGCAGCGAGAACAGCTGCTCGATATCGAGATCGAGCAGGATCGAGCCGTGCTGCAGCACGGCGCCGTGCTGGCGCACTTGGGCGCTGCCCGCCACCTTGCGGCCGTCGACGACGAGCTCATACCAAGAAGGCGAATCGAAGCAGGCGGCGGAGCCCGCCGACGCGTATTTCGCCTTCTCCTCCTCGCTCGCCAGCGACACCATCGCCGCATCCAGCCCGAGCGCCCGGAACCCGTGCACGAGCCCTTCGCTCAGCACCCGGTACGACTCCGTGACGGACGTCGGCAGGCCGGGGTATTTCTCCGGCACCGCGATCGAGTACGTCACTTCGACGTCGTGCAGCACCGCGCGGCCGCCCGTCGGCCGGCGCACGAAGCCGAGCCCGCGGCGGCGCACCTCCTCGAGGTCGACCTCGTCCTCGGCCTTCTGGAAGTAGCCGATCGACAGCGTCGCCGGATTCCAGCCGTAGAACCGGAGCGTCGGCGGCGCCTCGCCGGCCCCGACCGCCTTCATCATCGCTTCGTCCGCCGCCATATTGTAGTCGGGGGCGCACGCCCCCGATCGTACCAATCGCCATTCATTCGTCATTTTCGCATCACCCGTCTTCCATCATACCACTTCCCCCGCCCTCTGTAGCAAGAAGAACGACGCCGATTTCGCCCCCGCGAGGACCTTTTTCGAAGAGAATGCTTGTGATTTCCCCTTGGACGCGGATGCGCCTCGGCTTCGGTTATGAACGGCGAATGATTCGTGCATACTAAGTCGTAACGTTTTCAAAGAGACGGCGGTTTTTACATCCGAGGGGGCGAACAACTGTGCGAAAAACCGTGCTGCCGGAGCCGACGCGCTCCATTAACGACCACCTCGCGCTGACGTTCGACCGATCTTGGCACGAGGCGCTCGAAGACCGGCTTGCGAAGAACGGGCCTTGGGACAACTACACGCATTATCAGCTCGCCTACGAGGCGGAGCAAGCGGCGCTCATTCAAAGTTTCGAAGAATTGCAGTGTTTGCGCCATTTGCCGAAGCTGCGGCCCCTGCCCCACCAGCTGGACGCGGCGAAGCGTGTGCTGCACGACATGCGCGGGCGCGCCATACTCGCCGACGAGGTCGGTCTCGGCAAAACGATCGAGGCCGGTTTGATCCTGAAGGAATATATGATCCGCGGGCTTGTGCGCAAGGCGCTCATTCTTGTGCCTGCGTCCTTGGTGCTGCAATGGGTGCGCGAGCTGAACGCGAAGTTCGGCATCTCGGCCGCGGCGCAGAAGAAGGCGTACATGTGGGAGTCGTGCGACGTCGTCGTGGCGTCCATCGACACGGCGAAACGCGATCCGCACCGCGATATCGTGCTCGGCATCGACTACGACATGCTGATTATCGACGAGGCGCACAAGCTGAAAAATAAGAAGACGACGAACTATCAATTCGTGAACCAGCTTCGGAAAAAGTATTGCCTGCTGCTGACCGCGACGCCGGTGCAGAACGATCTCAGCGAGCTGTACAACTTGATCACGCTGCTCAAGCCCGGCCAGCTCGGCGCGCAGGGCAGCTTCCTCGCGAATTACGTGGCGGACAAACGGATTCCGAAAAACGAAGGCGCGCTGCAGCAGGAGCTGCAGAAGGTGATGATTCGGAACCGGCGCAGCGACGGCGGCGTGCAGTTCACGAAGCGGCAGGTGCAGAACGTGCTGCTGACGCTGTCCGACGAGGAGCAGGCGCTGTACGACGGCGTGACGCGGTTCGTGAAGCAGCGATACGAGGAAGCCGGCGGCGACATCGGCAGCGGCTTGGCGATGTTGACGCTGCAGCGGGAGGTTTGCTCGTCGCGGGACGCGGTGTTCATCACGCTCGTCAATTTGTTCAAGAAGACGGCGGAAGATTCGCCGGTTCGCGCGCGCATTTGGGAGCTCGTGGAGTTGATCCGCGGAATCAAAGCGAATACGAAAGCCGAGCAGGCGATGGACATTATCCGCGGGATCGACGGGAAGGTCATTATTTTCACGGAGTACCGGGCGTCGCAGGAGTATTTGCTGCATTTCTTGAAGGAGCACGGCATTCGGGCGGTGCCGTATCGCGGCGGCATGAACCGCGGGAAGAAGGATTGGATGATGGACTTGTTCCGCAACCGGGCGCAGGTGATGGTGGCGACGGAGGCGGGCGGCGAGGGCATCAATCTGCAGTTTTGCCACCACGTGATCAACTTCGACTTGCCGTGGAATCCGATGCGGATCGAGCAGCGGATCGGCCGCGTCCATCGTCTCGGGCAGACCGAGGACGTGAAGATTTATAATTTGTCGACGCGCGGGACGATCGAGGAGCATATTTTGCATTTGCTGCACGAGAAGATCAACATGTTCGAGCTCGTCATCGGCGAGCTGGACACGATTATCGAGCGGGGCGATTCGCTGGAGACGAGCCTTGCGAAAATCGTGCTCGAGTCGCGGGACGATCGCGAGCTGCGGGCGAAGCTGGACTCGCTCGGGTCGTCGTTCGCGGGCTCGCGCGGCGGTTCGGCCGGAGGCGGCGGTTCGGCGGCGGCGCAGCGGAAGGCGCGCATCGGCGCGCTGCTCGACCGCGTGGCGGTCGACGTGCCGCCGGCGGGCGCTCTTGCGGCGCCGGGCGGCTCGGCGGCGGAAGCGGAGGTGCGGCCGCTGTGAATCCGAAAGACGTGCAACGATTCGTTATGCGGTATTTGGAGGCGACGGAGTGTCACGTGACGGAGAAGTCGCCCGCGCACGTGACGGTGCGGCTGTCGCCCGAGGCGGACAAGGATTTGACGAACCGCCATTATTATTGGAGCTTCATCGAACGGACGGGCGCGACGCCGGAGACGATGACGATGACGTTCGTGTTCGATCCGGAGGCGCGGGCCGCGGCGGTTGCGCCGTCCGCGGGAGGACCCGCCGGCGCTCCGGCGCCGGGGGCCGTCCCCGGGGGAGCTCCCGGGGGTGCTTCCGGAGGCGGCAATGCTCCAGGGGCTCCTGGGGCTCCTGGGGCTCCTGGGGCTCCCGGCGCTCCTGGGGCTCCTGGCGGCGATTCGATTTTAGGGCGGTACTTCGGGTTTACGCCGGCCCCCTCCATGGTCGGCCGCACGCCGTTCGACGAAGTGACGTACGGCAGCCGGCGGCTCGAGCAGCTGTTCGGCATCGTCCGGACCAAGGGCAAATACGTCCAAATGTTCGAAGACGTCCACGTCCCGCGCGGCGCTCCCCCGGCGGCGTTCACGACGTGGCTCGGCGTCAATTACAAGGTCGAATTTTGCTGCGACATGAAACGGGACGAGCTGCACTCGCTCGGCATCTCGCTGCTGACGGGGCAAATCGTGGAGGATTTCCAAGAAGCGCTGTCCTCCCTGTCGCTGACGCCGCGATTGCCGCCGAACGTGCTCGTACAGCGTCCCGTTTGGTCGATCCGACGGGCGATTGCGGCGCTGGAGCAGCATGTCGAGCGCGACATCCGTAACTACAACCACGATTGGGCGGCCGCCGCGAAAGCGCGGCTCGACGACGAGCTCGCCCGCGTCGACGAATATTACGGCGAGCTGCTGCCGACGATCGAGGATCCGGAGCAGCGCGCGGCGGCGGAAGCTCAATACCAGGCGCGCCGGCGCGAGCTGGAATGGCAATATTCGCCACGCATTGAGGCGAATGTCGTCAACGCCGGCATCTTCCATCTCGCATCCGACACGCCGTTGTCGCGTTAGACAAAAGTTCTAATATTTCGCGGACAAGAAGGGACAAACTTTTCGCGCCCTTTCCGATACACTAAGGTTGCGGTCGGGCTTGTCCGCGCTTTCGAACAAAGGAAGGTGACGTATCCCGTGTTACGTTGGATGATATGGGCGACGGCGCTGGCGATCGGCGCGACCGCGTCGGCGGGCGCGGTTCCCCCTTCGCCTTCGCTCTCGCTTTCGGCGACGTCGGCAGCGCCGTCCGCTGCGGTGGAGGTGCTTTCGGCGCCGGAGGTCTCGTTGGAGGCGCAAGTGGATGAATGGATCGCCGAGCTGGCGAAGGACGAGGCGTTCGTCTCTTGGCGAGGCGCGACGTGGCGCAAGGCGCCGCTCGGACCCGGCCAGCATGGGTGGGTCGTATTCGTCAACGGCAAGACCGGTACGCCGGTCGGTTATTTGATCGTGGGCGCCAAGCCGGAAGGCGGGTATGCGCTGCTGGAATACGGCGCCGGCGACGCGCCTTTGTTCGCGCCGGAGACGCTGGAGCGTGCGATGCGCTCCGAGGAGCTGGCGGATGCGCCGTTCAGCGCGAATGCGGCGGTGGAGCTTCTGTATTACGATGCGATGCATGCGTTCTGGAAGGTGTCGGAGGCGGGGGTTGTCCGGTACGCCGACGCCGCGACCGGCGCGTGGCTTCCTATTGGGGAATCGAATGTCGCCCAACTGCGGGCGATGAATTCCGCTGGGGAGTACATTTCTGGGAAGCGCTTGCATATAATGAAAGAACCGGGGGATCCCTACATGAGCCTCGCTTGGCTCGACGCCTCCGATGCTCAAGTTGCGAATTGGTCGGACTTCGTCGCCTGGCTGGATCGATCCGGCAGCGGCGAAGCGATGTATGCGGGGACCGCTTTCGGCGGCGCCGTATTGAACCCCGTCGGGGTGGCGGGCTACCATTGGTGGCCGGTCGCGGACGGCCTCGACGATGCGGGCTCCAAGCTTCAGGGTTTTGTCGCGCTGAAGCAGGAAGGGGTGACGCGGTACGCGCCGCTGGAGGCGCTGCTGGCGACCGGCTCCTTCCGTTGACGAATGGTTTCTCTCCTCTTCATATACACCTATTGCCCTTGGCGGGATTCATTTCCTTCCGAGGGCGCTTTTTTGCGTCTGCCGAACATCATGGACAGCGACATCGGGATCATGCCGAACCACCGCACGGTCCAAGGCTCGCTCGCGCTTTTGCGCAGCTCCCGCTGCCGTTTGCGATCCTCGGCGGGCGTATCGAGATATTGGACGACCCGCTGGGTCACGTATTTGACGATTTCTTCGCCTTTGGCCACGGTCGGACACACCTCCTGTCATGGGAGTATCGCTTTGCGCACCAATAGCTAGTATGACCGAGGCGGCTGTCCGTTAAACGGGATGGTGGATGGTGGCGATCGCTCGTTTATGGCGGGATAGCGGGCATTAGGCGTAAAATCGCGGCTATTTCGTGGTTAGCGGACGGTATGGCGGGCTGTAGGCGTAAAATTGCGGCTATTTCGTAGTTAGCGGGCGGTATGGCGGGCATTAGGCTTAATATTGCGGCTATTTCGTGGTTAGCGGGCGGTATGGCGGGCATTAGACGTAAAATTGCGGCTATTTCGTGGTTAGCGGGCGGTAAGGAACAAATGTCTCTTATTCGGCGGTAAAGCGGCGCAGAGGCGGGCTGTAAGAAACAATTGTCCCTTATTCGCCGGTTGCACGGCACAGAGGCGGGCGTAAGGAACAAATGTCCCTTATTCGGCGGTTATACGGCACAACGGCGGGCGGTAAGGAACAAATGTCCCTTATTCGGCGGTTGGGCGGCACAGAGGCGGGATGTAAGGAACAAATGTCTCTTATTCGGCGGTAAAGCGGCGCAGAAGCGGGCTTTAAGGAACAAACGTCCCTTATTCGGCGGTTGCACGGCACAGAGGCGGGATGTAAGGAACAAATGTCCCTTATTCGGCAGTTATGCGGCGCAGAGGCGGGCAGTAAGGAACAAATGTCCCTTATCCGGCGGTCAGGCGGCACAGAGGCGCTAGCCACCGCCGGCACCAGCCGCGCCCCGCTGGCGCAGCCGGCGGACCGCGCTCAGCGCGCGCGAGCGGCGTAGCGCCGGCCGGCGGCCAGCACGGCGTCGTAGACGGCGCGGCCGACCGCGTGGCCCACGTGCGTCGCCGTGCCCGCGTAGCGCGACGGCGCGCCCCGGCCGGTCGCGACGATCGCCAGCGCGTCGGTCGTCGTGCCCGTGGCGGCCCCGCCGTCGTCCGGATCGCGCGCGCCGAGCTCCGCCAGCGCCGACGCCTTCGCCTCGGCGGCCACGACCGCCGCCCCGACGAAGGCGCCCGGCGCGAGGTCGCCGTCAACGACGGCGACGATGTTGATCGTCCCGGGGAACAGCCCCCCGGACGGCTCCCGCAGACGGCCGGCCCTCGCCGCGTTGCCGAGGCCGACCGTCGCCCAAACGGCGGCGTACCGGCCCGTGCCGGAGCCGATTTCATGCTCCGCGAACCCGACGTCGCTTACGTACGCCGCCGTCATGAACCCGAGCGTGCCGTACCGGTCGAAGCCGTTCCGCGCGAGCAGCGACTGCAGTTCCGCTTCCGGGTCGTCGGACATGTAGCTTTTCAGCACCTGTCGATTGACGACGGCGCTGCAATCCGCCAGAAACCCGCCTCCGACGACGCCCGAGCTGAGCGCTGCGCAAGGCACGCCGAATTGGACGACCAGGCACGGACTTCCGTCGTCCAATCGCCGCAGCGCGGCCCTCACGCCCTCGATTCGCGGCGGGGGCGCCAAGACGCTTTCCCCTCCGCCGGACCCGAAGCCCGAGCCGAAACCATAGCCGGAGTCCGAGTCGAAACACCCGTTCCCGAACTTCGAACTCACTCGCCCGGCTCCTCACGCCCGATGGCGTCGACCAGCGCGGGCGGCAGCGCCCGCTCCTCCTCGATCGGCTGGTACACATAGCGCCGATCCAGCTTCACGAGCCGCCGCGTGCTCCGCTTGCGAATGAGCACCGACGACTCGTCCCACGCGACGACGTATCCGCGCACGTCGTTGTCCCGATTCGCGTCGCGGACGACGCGCAGCAGCGTCCCGTCAATGCGGTACCGATCCAGTTGTTCCTCCGAAATCACGATAGCCATGCGCCCCCTTATGTAGGTATCAATCAAGAAACGAAAAAAGACCCGGCCGCCGCCGAGGTCCTTCTTTCCGCTCCGTTCCGTCTTAGCCGACGTGCTCCTTCGAGTCGTTCGTCTGGTTCTCGAACCAATGATCGAGCACCTTCGCCGACATGACGCGCTTTCTGACATAGTCCGCTTGCTGCTCGGTAAACTGGGAAGTCCAGTCGAACTCGCAATCCTGACATATGTTAACAATGGTCAACAGCTCCGACCAGGCGACGTAACGTTTGTACCAGAAAAATTGAGGATGTTCCACCATGTAGGGGTAGAGGTCATCAAATTCCGTATGCTTACAGTCGACCGTTCGCTCAAAGTGCGTTTTGGCATCCAAGAGCTTCTTCGCCAAATATTCATTCGTAAACGGTTGATTCCCCATCGCGACGCCCTCCTCTCCAAAACTTACTCCCCATTATAAAGCATGATCCAGCAGGATGAAAGAGTTAGACAGGTTGAAAAATGCTGTAAAATACGCGATTGAAACCGTTTCAACGAAAATTCGGCGCCCGAACATTTCGCCCGATCCTCAGTCTTCCGCGAACCGCACCTGCCCGTCCGCCAGCGAAGCGATTCTCGCAAGCGACAGCACCGGCAGCCCGAGCTCGCGCAAATACGAGCCGCCCGGCTGGAACGCCTTCTCGATCGCGATGCCCGCGCCGACCAGCGTCGCGCCCGAACGCTCGACGATGCGAATGAGCCCCCGCGCCGCGTCCCCGTTGGCGATAAAATCGTCGATGAACAAGATCCGGTCGTCCGGCTTCAGCAACTCCCGCGAAATGACGATGTCGGTAACGATCCCTTTCGTAAACGAAGGAACGCGCTCCGAAAAATACTCGCCCTCGTTCATCAGCGCCTTGCGTCTTCGCGCGAAGACGAGCGGCACGCCCAATTCGATCGCCGTCGCGTAGGCGATCGCGATGCCGGACGATTCGATCGTCAGCACGCGAGTCACGTTCAAATCCCGGAACCGCTCCGCGAACGTCCGCCCCATGGCGGCGATCAACGAAGGGTCGACACCGTGATTCAAGAACGTGTTGACACTGAGCACTTGATCCGACAATACACGCCCTTCTTCCAGAATCCGACGCTTCAAAAGCTCCATTGTGAAATCCCTCCGCCGTTTCGCATGGGTTCGAACCATTTTGAATAAAATACCATAACGGAAAAATCGATTCAACCGGAAAAAGCACGCAACTTTTCCCAGTCTTCCCCAGTCTAATAATATAAGAACGTACGAAATGTTGTTTGCGCACACGTGACGCTCGACGGTAGAAACGAAAACGTCATTTTTTACCGCAAATTCGGGAGAAATTGGTGTAAATTCGTCTTTGTGAGGGAGTGCCGTGATGCCGTATAGTAAGAAAGTACCTTTACAGATAAAAACGCGAACGAATTCGGATAGAGAGATGGGTAGGATGAATATGATGAAATGGCTTGGTCTGACGATCGCCGCCGCGCTTGCGCTGCTCGTCGGCTGCTCCGCCTTGGGCACGTCCGGCGAACCCGATCCGGCACCGGAAAGTTCCGCCGCGCCCGCCCCGGTAGCGGCGGCCCCTGCGCAAGAAGCGGACGATTCGGCGAAGCCGGCCGATAACGCGGAGGAAACGAAGCAGAAAAACAACATCGCGGTCGCCTCCCCGCAAACGCAAACGATCGATCCCTCGGCCGAAGAAGACTTGTATATGAACGAGGACGATCGCCGGCAAATGAAGCAGGCGGAGGAAGCGCGCCAGGAGTTCAATCGGCGCAATTACGACGTCGAAGGCGCGTTCGACCCGCTGCACCCGACGCTCATGGGCATCTCGATCGGCGCCGCGGCCGACGGCGTGAAGAAACGGTTCGGCGAGCCGACAGGAACGTATCCGCTGCCGGACGACGAGGTGAGTGCGTCCGTGCTGTCGTATCCGGGGTTTTCCATCGGCGTCCGGGACGACAAGGTGCTGTTCGTCGAAGTAAGCACGCGGAGCGTCAACCCCGGCCTCAACGGCCTGCGGCTCGGCGACGGCAGGGACGCAGCGTTCGCGAAGCTCGGCGAACCGACGGCGGATTCCGAGTTCGTCATCAGCTACGTGGCGAACGGCTCCGTGCTGAAGCTCGATCTCGATCCCGAAACCGGCCAAATTCATTCGATCAAACTATTTCCTGAGGAATAATTCGACAGGCCGCCCCGGACGATGGGGCGGCCTGCTTGTTGATCGTCCTAGCTTGCCCTTTGCCGCCTTTGGTTACCCGTCGTATCCATTCGCCTTCTCCCACTCGAATCCGACGAGCTTCCGACCGCCGCCGCCGAACGTGCCGAACCGCAGAACGGCATCGCGTTCCTCGCTCGCGCTCCTCCAACGATGCAGTTCGAAATCCGCGCCTTTCCGCGTCACGACGCCATCCCCCCCGAGCAGCTCCCGGACGGATTCGTACGACATGCCCGTCTCAAGGCGCGCGAAACGGTCCTCCGTCACCGCAGGCGTGTCGGCTAACGGCAGGCCGTCCCCCGCGTACTCCGCCCATCGGAACCGTTCGTCGAAGAAAATGATGCGGTCGCGAGCGCCGCCGATATACGATTTCACCTCGTACATTCCAAGCTCGTAATGATAAATTGGTTCTTGCGCGAACAGCAGACGCACCTCTTCCATGCTAATCGACTCCAGCTCCATCGCGATGAATTTCTCGTATCGGACGGTCGGCTTGCCGAACTCCTCGACGCTCTCCAATTTCGTAGAATACACCGCCTCCGCCCAAACGTCCGGCGTTAGATTGACGCCGGTCTCGGAAATATAGACGCTTCGGTCCCGCTCGTACCAAGCGACATCGACGTACAAGCTTTCGCCGACGAAGCGCAGCGGCACGAGCGTCCTTCCGCCCTCGACGACCGCAGGTTCATCGAGCTCGACGCGGACCGGGTTCCCGATAAGACCGTACACGTTCGCCGTTCGGCTCCCGACTCGCAGTTCGACGACGTTCGGAGCGTCGCGGATCGTCACCTTCCGGTCGGCGGGATCCCAGTCGACGGCCGCGCCGAGCCCCTCGGCAACGACGCGTAAGGGCACGAGCGCGCGGCCGCCCCGGATGACCGCGCCTGCCGCAGCGATCGGTTCCGTATTGACGTACACCCGCACCTCCGGGTCCCCGCGGGCAGCGGAGCTCGATACAGGGTCGATCGGAAATACCAGCAGATCGGTGTCCATTACGTTGACGTTTCAGCCCCCTCGGAGGCTGCGCTTCGCCGCCGGGAACCGACCTCCGCGCTGCCTGTACTACTTCCCCCCGGACGAGCATACCTTGTACTATGCACGGTACAGGCAGGGGGGACGATATGAAGCGAACGGCCGCCACGTTGCAGGTCGCCTTTACCTATATCGGGACGGTAGTCGGAGCCGGCTTCGCGACGGGACAAGAGATCTTGCAATTTTTCACGCAATACGGAAGCATCGCGCTGTTCACCATCGTCGTTGCGACGGCGCTGTTCATCGTGCTGGGCACGAAAATCATGCTGCTGGCTCAGGACATCGGCGCCAAATCGTACGAGGACTTAAACAAACTCCTATTCGGACCCCGCTTCGGCGAGTGGTTCTCGCTCTTTATGCTCGTCGAGCTGTTCTCGGTCGCGATCGTCATGCTGGCCGGAGCCGGCTCCGTGTTCCGCGAGCAGCTCGGGCAGCCGTTCCTGCTCGGCATCACGGTAACGCTGCTGCTCGGCTTTTTCGTCATTTCGCGGGGCATGCGCGGCATCATGGCGGTCAACTCCGTCGTCGTGCCGCTGATGCTCGTGTTCAGCGCCGTCGTGTTTTACCAAACGACGCGCAGCGCCGACTTCCTCGCGTTCGACTGGCTCCGCCAAGACGACCCGTACCCGCCGGGACGGGCGTGGATCGCGCCGCTGCTGTACGCCGCGTTCAACCTCGCGTCGGCGCAGGCGGTGCTCGTGCCGCTCGGCGCCTCGATCCGGGATCGCACGGCGATCCGGCTCGGCGGGCTGCTCGGCGGCATCGGTCTCGGCGCGCTGCTCTTGATCGGGCATGTGTCGCTGTCGGTGCACGCACCGGTCATTTTCAAATACGAAATCCCCATGGGCCTCGTCGTGGCCGGCATGGGGACCGTCATTCATTTGCTCTATTTACTGCTCATCTACGCCGAAATTTTTACGACGTTCATCGCGAACGTCTTCGGCTTGTCGTTGCAGCTGGAACAGCGGCTGCGCCTAAAGCGGCAGACGATCGTGATCGGCGCGCTGCTGCTGTGCTTCGCCGTCAGCTTCGTCGGCTTCAAAGCGCTGCTGTCCACGCTGTACCCGCTGTTCGGCGCGTTAAGCCTGGTGTGGTTCGCGATGATCGTCGCCCGCCGCAGCTTCCCCCGTTGAGGATGCCGGCGCGCCGCCGGCCTTGCCCTCCGCGGAAAGCAGCTTTAGCGTGAGGCCGAGACGCACGAACAAAAATACGCCCGCCAGCGCATTGTAAACGAGGCCGGAAAGCAGGTACCCGTAATGGTAGAACGGGTACGCGTCGCGTTCCCGCAGCACGCCGACCGCGTCCGCGAGCAAAAACAGCGTGCCGAGGACGAACAGGCCGAGCACGACGTAATCGAACGCGGTCCAGCGCGCGAGCGCGGCCCGGAACGACTCGCGCTCCCCGCGAAAGTACGCGTAAGCGGCGAACACGGCGAACCCGGCGACGACGAGCGCCGCGAGCGCCGCCGCAGCGGACAGAATGAAGTACATGAGGTCTCCCGCCTTTCTACGTTAGGAATTAAGCCGGTACGCCAGCCACAGCAGCAGCGCGAACGATGCGGCCGGCAGCGCGGCGAGGATGACCGCCCACGCCCGTTCGGACGGCAGCGGCGCCGGCCGAAGCAGCAGCGCGGCGAGCCGGTACGCCTCGGTTCGACGCCCCTCGCCTTCGCGGGAAGAGGCCGTCCGCGCGACGGTGACGCCTTTCCTGCGCAGCGGCTTCGGCTTCGGGGCTGCGGCCTTTCTCGGCTTGCCGCGTTTCCCGGGCATCGCGGACGTCCCGCCGGACTTCCCCGATGCCGCGCCCTGCGTTCCCGATTCGCCTAGGTGGATGGTGCCGCTTTTCCACCCGACGCGATACGTAATTCTCCGAGGGTCGGGATTCGGGCCTTTCGGCGGCGGCGAGGAATCGTCGTTCATGGCGGCTGCGCCTCCCTTCTTGAAAGCATTCGAAACGGTTGGATACAATAGGTTACAATAGGTTCAAGAGAATACATATTATCTACTATTACGATAAGGCGGTGAACGTTATGACAAGCCATCAAGCCGCGGCTCCGTCCCCGGCGGTCGCCATCACCGGCGGCGCGCAAGGCATCGGGCGCGCGCTCGCTTACGCATTCGCGCAGCAGGGCTATCTCGTCTCGATCGCCGATCCCGATAAGGACGCCGGCTTCGAGGTGATCCGCGAAATTCGCCGCATCGGCGGCAAAGGGCTCTACCTCGCCGCCGACGTCAGCCGCGAGGAAGACGTCGAGCGGTGGCTGCGCATCACGGCCGAAGAATTCGGCGGCGTCCGCGTTCTGATCAACAACGCCGGCATCGGCCGCGGGGGCGACCCGACGGAGCTGCCCGTCGCGGAGTGGGACCGCGTCATCGGCGTCAACCTGCGCGGAACGTTCCTGTGCTCGCGCGTCGCCGCGCGCTATATGAAAAAGCAGCGCCGGGGCGCGATCGTCAACATCGCCTCGACGCGCGCGCTCATGTCCGAGCCGCATACAGAGGCGTACGCCGCTTCGAAGGGCGGCATCCTCGCCTTGACGCACGCGCTGGCCGTCAGCCTCGGGCCGCACGGCATCCGGGTGAACGCCATCTCGCCCGGCTGGATCGAAACGCGCGATTGGCAGTACAGCGCGCGCGCCGCAGAGCCGGTCCATTCCGAACGGGACCGGCTCCAGCACCCGGTCGGCCGCGTCGGCCGCCCGGAGGACATCGCCGAGGCGTGCCTGTACCTCGCCGACGACCGGAAGGCCGGCTTCATGACCGGCCAAAACCTCGTGATCGACGGCGGCATGACCGTCAAAATGATTTACGAAGAGGACTAGACCTAGTCCCCCTTCTCGGCCGCGCCGACGTACAGCCGCTTCAACTGGCGGATGACCCGGTTGAGCGAATATTTCGATTTCGCTTTCTCCCACGCGGCGCGGGACAGCTCGTAACGGAACGCCGGGTCGACCACCACTTGCTCGAGGGCGTCGGCGAGCGCGCCGACGTCGTCGACCGGGACGAGCAAGCCGTTCGCGCCGTGGTCGATCTGCTCCTTGATGCCGCCGACGTCCGTGCCGATGAGCGCCAGCCAGCAGAGCGCCGCCTCGGCGAACACGTTGCCGAACGCCTCCGCCCGCGACGGCAGCACGAACACGTCGAAGAACGGCATGAATTCCTCCGGATGCAGCATGTACCCGTAAAACACGATATCGTCGTACACGCCCAGCGTCCGCGCCAGCTCCTCGAGCTCCTCCCGCATCGGCCCGTCGCCGATAATGTGCAGCATGAACGGCAAGCCTCTCCGCTTCAGCTCCGCGCAAGCGCGCAGCAGCACGTCGAGCCCTTTCGCCGGGACGAGGCGGCACATCGTGATCAGCTGCGGCACCTCGTTCTCGTGCGCCATCGGTTTAAACCGCTTCTCGTCGAAGCCGTTCGGAATGACTAAGATGCGCTCCGGATGCTTCACATAGGAAGACATATAGGACTTGAACGCCTCGGACACCGTCATGAGCCGGTCGACCTGCGCTTCGAGTTCCCCGTACAGCGACGTCAAAAACCGCTCCTCGGGCCCCCCTTCCTTGATGCGCCCGTTCAAAATCAATTCCTTCTCGAAGCTGGAATGCACCGTCATCAGCACCGGCGTATCCGGGAACTGCCGCTTCATGACGAGCGCCGCCACCGGATGGTGAGCGTGAATGACGTCGTAGCCGCCCTTCAGCCTCAGCTTCGTCCACCATTCGTAATCTTTCAGCGTTTGGATATATTTTTCGACGACGGGCACGCCTTGAAACTCACGCCAATCGAACGTCGTAAATTCGAATTCTCCGGTACCTTTCCCCCGAACCCGCTTCGGAATCGAAAACAATTCCATGCTCCAACCCATGCGGACGAACCGATCTTGCACATACGGTACCATCGACGATACCCCGCCGGGCTGCTCCGGCGGAAAAAACAGCGCCTGCAAAACGTTCAACGGCCGTCCCCTCCCAGTTGCCTTAAAACTATCTTAAGGATACCGAAAAACGGCGCCCGGGACAACGAAAAGTCGCCGGAGCGGCGCGGGCGCGGGGAGAGACGGTATTCCCTTTTTCTGTTACAATGGGGTATGGAAGAATAAAGGAGGACCCCGCCTTGGCACGCGAATTGTTCCTGGGGGCATCCGGCGATCTCATTTCGGCGCTGATGATCTTGCTCATGCTGATGCTGATGCTCAGCATGTCGATTCGGCTGATGCTCTCCCGCAAGAAGAAAGCCTACTTCTCGCTTACGTTGTCGCTCCTCCTGATCTCCATCCAATACGTCTTCATCGCGGCGCTCGGCACGCGGTTCAGCGCGGCAAGCGGCGGCATGGACCTGTTCCTCGTCACCAGCTTGGAAACGTTGTCCTTCATCGCGCTGAACGTCGGCTTGTACCAGCTCTACAACACGACGCGGCGCAAAGTGAAATGGTTGACGTTCCTCGGCGTAACGGTGACGCTCCTGCTCGTCGGCGCGCGGCATTACGCGGCGGCGAACTGGCTCCCGGACGCGGCCTTAGACGCCTCCGCGCCGCTGGCGAACGCGTTCTTGAACATTTGGATGGACATCTATTTATATATTTTGATCTTCGTTTGCTACTATTTCGTGACGCCGGTCGTCGGCCAAACGCTGAAGTACCAAACCGCGCTGATCGTGTATTTCCTGACGCATTCCGCGGAGGTGCTGAACGGGTACGTCTACAACGACGCCTCGGAAGGTTTGGAGCTCGCGACGCATTTTCTGCCGGTCGTCTTCTTTTTTATCGTATTTCTCTTTATCTTCGAACGGGTGCTCGAGCTGATGCAGGCCGTCTATCATTCCTCCATAACGGACGGGCTTACCGGGCTGTACAACCGGCGCCTCTTCATGCGCAGGGTGCAGCAGTGCCTGCAGTCGGGCATGCCCGTCAGCGTCATTTTCACCGATATCGATAATTTCAAAAAGCTGAACGACACGCAAGGCCATCAGAAAGGCGACGAAGCGCTGCGCCGCGTCGCGGCCATCGCCGCGGACGTCGCGGAAGAGATCGGCCTCGCGGGGCGGTACGGCGGAGAAGAAATCGTCCTCGTCATCACCGAGCCGAAAATCGATCCCGCCTCCGTCGCCGAACGGCTGCGCGCCCGCGTCGAAGCCGAAGCCGGCGTGACGATCAGCGTCGGCTACGCGAAAGCCCGCAAGGGAGTAACGGCCGAGCAGCTGACGAAGCAGGCGGACGAAGCGATGTATATATCTAAGAAATCGGGCAAAAATCGGGTCACCGCGTACAAGCCCGGCCTCCTCGCAGGCGCCGCCCCGAAGAAGCTTCCAGTCGAATAAGCGCAGCCGTCGCGAGACGCTGCGCTTTCTTCGCCCACAAAATCATCATGCGCCGCAAGGTTCCGTCATAGGCTCTACTAAGAGACTGTCCAAATTCCGACGGGACGCACAGGAGGCGCTATGTTAAAACGAGTGTATTGGGTCGGCACGAAGCAGCCGAACGTCATTACGGCAGGCGTCGGTTTTCGCGCAGGCGATGACGCTCCGTACGAACGGTCCATCGAACGGTGGGAGAAAGAGAGCGACCGGTGGGTGTACAAAGGCGCGCAATCGCCGGAGCGGCAGAAGCAGCTGGAAGCCCATCCGCTCATCAGCGCGCATTTCGAATAACCGGCGTCCCGGCGGCTCGTTCTGCGAGCCGCCGTTTGCTGTTACGGCTCCCGCGCAGGATCGTATTCGCTCAGCTTCCCCTCGTACATCAACCGAAGCCTGCCGCACTGCCGGAAGTCGTCCGGCGTCACGAGCGCCGGCAACTTATCCCACAGCTTGATGCCGGAGCGCTGCAGCATTTCGGCGACGAATTGCGAGCAGAAATACGAATTGCTGAATTCGATCGGCTCGTTCAGCACGATTCCAAAAATGCCTAAAATATTGTATAAATATTTCTGTCGGCTCCGAATGAAAATGTTCAGCACGCGCTTCATTTTCGCGACCTCGCGCTCCGTCACTTTCAGCTCGTAGATGACGCAGGTCGTATTCGGAAATTTGCTGTACGTGCCGGTTTGGATGCTTTCTTTGACGAAGCCCCCGCTGAGCGGATTGTTCGGATGCTTGCGGCCGAAGCTGTACAGCTCCGTCAATTCCCGGTCGAACGAAATGGACGCGTGATTGTACGGGGCTTTCGTGTAGCTTTGGATCGATTTCGTAAACAGGGTGCCCGTATTCGTGAGCAGAATGAACACCGAACGGTCGGCATCCATGGCGCGTCCCCCTTCAGAATTGGCTATACTTCATAGTATAGCCGCTGTCCTGCCCGCTTTCCTACTCCCTTGCAGAAGTTGGTGTCCCGCATGAGCAGCTCGCTCTGGACGTTAGGCCTCATTTTTAGCGGATTGGCCGCCGCGAATGTCGCGTTCGCCATCGTCCGCGCGAAGCAGCCGAACAAAGATTTCACCGCGATCGCGCAGCGGATCAAGACGTGGTGGGGCATGTTTTTCATCTTTTGCCTCGCCACGCTGTTCAACCCGATCGTGTCGCTGCTCTCTTTGATGGTGCTGACGTTTTTCGCGCTGAAGGAATATTTCTCGATGATCAAAACGCGCAAGGCCGACCGGAGACTGTTCCTGTGGGCGTATTTGTCGATTCCGATTCAGTTCTATTGGATCTACATCGGCTGGTACGGCATGTTCATCATCTTTATACCGATCTACGTATTTCTGTTTTTGCCGCTGCCGCGCCTCATCAACAAAGGAACGGTCGGCTTCCTTCGCTCCGTCAGTTCGACGCAGTGGGGGCTGATGCTGATGGTGTTCGGCCTCAGCCATTTGGCGCATTTCCCGTTCGCGACGCCGGAGTACGGCGCCGGGCTCGTCTTGTTCCTCGTCGTGCTGACGCAGCTGAACGACGTCGTTCACTATTTGGTTTCGCTCTATTTCGGCAAAAGGAAGGTCGTCCCGACGGCGAACCCGCTGCTGACGTGGGAAGGCTTCGCCGTGGCGCTGCTAGCGACGACGGCCGCATCGTGGGCGATCTACCCGTATCTCACCCCGCTCGACCCGACGTTCGGCGTCGTCTCCGGCGTGCTCGTCGGCGTCAGCGGCTTTTTCGGGAGCCTGACGATTTCCGTCCTGAAGCGCGATCTGCTGATCGGCGACGACAACAAGTTCGAGGCGCTGAAACAAAGCTATTTGAGCCGCGTGGACAGCTTGACGTACACGTCGCCGGTGTTCTTCCACGTGATTCGATACTATTTCGACTTTATGTAGGGAAAAGGGGGATGCGCATGCGCGTCATCGACGTCGTAGGAGCGGTCATCAGCAACGAGAAAGGGGACGTGCTGTGCGCGCTGCGCTCGTCCCGCATGTCGCTGCCGGGGATGTGGGAATTCCCCGGCGGCAAAATCGAGCCCGGCGAGGAGCCGCGAGAGGCGCTGCGGCGGGAAATCCGCGAAGAGCTCGGCTGCGACATCGACGTCGGCGAGCTGGTGGCGGACCACGTTCACGCGTACGAGAACGCCGTCGTCCGGCTGATCACGTACAAAGCCGTCGTCATCCAGGGCGAGCCTGCCGCTCGAGAGCACGAACGGCTCGAATGGCTGCCGATCGACGCGCTCGACGGCCTCGCCTGGGCGCCCGCGGACGTGCCGACGGTCGACGCGCTGCGCCGGGGGCGGCGGCCGGCCGGCCGGCCGTAGCGTTGCGGGGAAATTACAGGTTTACGCTCGACAAAACGAAGCTGCCGGCTGAATGACCGACAGCTTCTTCGTCGTTACAGCTTCCGCGAAATCGTTTCGAGCAGCGCGACGATTTCCGCAACGCCTCGCAGACAGACGCCGGCTGCCGCGGCGGTCAGCGCCAGCGGGAACAGCAGCGGCCCGAAGGCCTCCCGGAACTGCGGGATCAACAGCGAGACGACGCCTGAGCCCGCCAGCAGCCATGAGAAGACTTTGATTCCGGAAGCGACCCGATTAACGGATACATCCCTATAGTCGAAATCATACCGATCCGGTACGTCCTTGTTCATGCGTCTCCCCTCGCGTTCCGCCAAAGCGCATCTTCGTTCTCACGGGTACTGTCCCCGAGGGAATCTCGTTTTATCCGACGCCTGTGCCGAAACAAAACCGGCCCCCAAAGTCGGGAGCCGGTCGTGACGCGTCAGCGCGCCGAAAATTTGTATGTCGTCGTGTGCCGGTACGTTTCGCCCGCCCGAAGGATCGGGGACGGGAAATGCTTATGCTTCAGCGCGTTCGGGAAATATTGCGTCTCGAGACAAAGCCCCGAGCGCTTGCCGTAGACGGCGCCGCCCTTGCCGATGTCGGAGCCGCCGAGGAAGTTGCCGGAATAAAATTGAATGCCCGGCTTCGTCGTGAACACTTCCATCACCCGGCCCGTCGTCGGCTCGTACACTTCCGCCGCCTTCGCCAACCGACCTCCGCCCGCGTTCAACACCCAGTTATGGTCGTAGCCGCCGCCATTGGCGATTTGTTCGTCACCGCTCGCAAAGCCCGGACCGATCGGCGTCAGCCGGCGGAAATCCATCGGCGTGCCTGCGACGCCGCGCACTTCCCCCGTCGGCACGCACTCGGCGTTGATCGGCGTAAACCGGTCCGCGTCGATCATCAGCTCGTGCCCGCCGATGTCGCCCGCCGCATGGCCGGCCAAATTAAAGTACGCATGGTTCGTCAAATTGACGACCGTATCTTGGTCCGACACGGCCTCGTAATCGATGCGCAGCTCGTTGTCGTCCGTAAGCGTATACAACACCGTCGTGCGGAGCGTTCCCGGGTAGCCTTCCTCGCCGTCCGGGCTGACGTACGCGAGGCGCAGCGCTTCCCCGCCGCCGGCCGCCGGCACGATGTCGGCGTCCCACACGACTTTATCGAAGCCGCGCAGCCCGCCGTGCAGATGGTTGCCGCCGTCGTTCTTCGCAAGGTTGTACTCGACGCCGTTCAGCTCGAACGACGCGCCCTCGATCCGGTTCGCGTGGCGCCCGATGAGCGCGCCGAAGTACGGCCCTTTCTCCAAATAGCGCTCCGCCGTCTCGTACCCGAGCGTAATGTCCTCCAGCTTGCCGTTCCGGTCCGGGGCGCGCAGCGCGACGATGACGCCGCCCAAATCGCTGATGTCCGCGCTCATGCCGGATGCATTCGTCAACGTAAACAGCCGGATCGGCCGGTCCTCCGGCGTCGTGCCGAACGGTTGTACCGCAATGCTCATGTTCTCGCTCTCCTTTGGGGTTTCTTGTCCGCTGCTTCTTATCATAGCGGATTCAAGGCGAAGCGCCAACGGCGAATTGATCGCCGAGCCACGATGCGAACCATTCGTCGAGCTCCCGCCCCGCAGCCGCTTCGGCCGCCGCCGCGAACCCGGCCGTCGTCGCGACGCCGTACCGGAAGGCGTCGTAGTACGACCGCAAGAACGCGTCGAACGTCTCCGCGCCCAGCTCGCCGCGAAGCGCATGCAGCAGCAGGGCGCCCTTGCGGTAATTGCCGCGCCAGTAGTCGCTCCAGCGGTCGTAGTCGGTGACGGGGCCGATGCGCGCGTTCCCGCCGAGGCGGGCGAGGCGCCGCTCGTACTCCGCGTCCAGCCGGCCGCCCAGCAGATACGCGTCCGTCATGTACGTCGCGAAGCCTTCGTCGAGCCACGGCTCCGCGACTTGATCGTTGCCGACGACGTTGTAAAACCACTGGTGCGCGACTTCGTGCACGACGGTTTCGCGTCCCGCTTCCTCGTTCAGCCGATCGGCGCGGACGAAGACGAGCCCCGGATATTCCATGCCGGTCACGAACATCTCGTTCTCGAACAAATCGAGTTCGCCGTACGGGTAATCGCCGACGCGCGTTTCCAGGTAGTCCAGCATCCCGGCCGCATCGCGCAGCGCCGCCTTCGCGCGCGCCTCCGACGTCTTCCGCACGTACACGTTCACCCGCGCGCCGCCCGCCGACGCCGCTTGAAGCAGCCGGTGCTCGGATGTCGCCGCGAATGCGAAATCGCGAACCCGCGGCGCGTCGACGGTCGTGACCGTCAGCCCCCCGTCCGCCGGGACGGCCGTCTCGTCGCCGGTCGCGACGATTTCGAATTCGCTCGGCGCCGTCACCCGCACCCGGTAATCGGCGACCGTCGTGTAGAACGGATCGCCGACCGGCTCGTAGGCGTAATCACGCCAGACGCCGTCGAACACCGCCATCGTCGGCAGCGCGTTGCCGAACCAATAGGCGCCGCCGTCCGCGCCGAACCGATGGCGCACGTTCGGCAGCCGCGCTTCCCACGCGAGCTCGAGGCGAAGCCATTCCCCCGGCTCCCAGGCGTCCGGGAGGGCGAGCGCGATCGACGTTCCGCGCGCGTCGAACGAGACCGGACGGCCGTTCGCGGAGGCGCGGAGGACGGTCAGTCCGCCGCCGGCGAAGTCGTCCGGGTACGCTCGCTCGCGGAACTCCGGCAGCACCGGATCGCTCGCGGCGACCGCATCCCCTTCGAACGCGTTCAGATGCGCGAGCAGCCTCGCCTCGCCGGTCGGCGACGCCACGTCGTTGCGGACGATCGCGGTCGTCACGCCCTCGAGCCGGCGCTCGTCCGGCCGGAAGACGACGTCGACCTCGTAAGTCGTCCGCTCCGGCGGCGGGCTCGGCTGCGCCGGCTCCCGCGCGACGCCAGGCGCCGCAAGCTCCGCTGCCGCCGGTTCCGCCGCGGCGGCCCCGCTCGCGCCCGGCTCCGACGCCGCCTGCGCCGCATCTCCGCCCGCGGCCTCACGCCCCGGCGAACCGCCGTCCGCCGTCCCGCAGCCCGCCGCCAGCAGCGCCAGCAGCGCCAGAAGCGCCAGCGCTAGCGCCGCGGCCCGCAGCCCGGCGCCCCGGCGCCTCATTCGCTCCACAGCCGCCGGAACAGCAGCTGCAGCCCCTCGATGCCGAGCGCCGCGATCAACGAGAAATACAGCCCCGTCAGCACGGCGAAGCCGTACGCGAACAGCTGCACCGCCCCGTCTCGCAGCAAGTAGCCGAGCGCGACGCACGCGATCACGTACGCAGGCAGCGAATTCGAGAACGGAATCGGCAGCGGCAGCATCAGCAGCACCGCCGCGAGCAGCGCGAGCAGCGCATGGAAGCGCAGCATCCCCTTCGAACCGACGAGCGCGGCCATGCGCCCCGGCTTCGAGCGCCGCTCCAGCTTGCGGAACAGCCGAATCGAGCCGCCGAACAGCATCGACACGCCTTTGCGCGGCAGCGCGAACCGCGCGATCCGCTTCGGCACGGCCATCTCCCGATCGAGCAGCAGCCCGATCGCCAGCAGCGCGAGCAGCAGCCCGAACGGCGTACTGACGCCCGGCAGCGCGATCGGCTGCAGGAACGGCACGCTCAGCACCAGCAGGATAAAATACGATCCGCGTTGATTCAGCGCCCCGAGCAGCTCGCCGACGGTGAGCTGCTCCCGCTCCAGCTCGCGCCGCAGCTCCTCGAGCACGTCCGAAACGTTCGGCTCCCCAGCGGGGGCCGGCTTCGCGCGGCGCTCGCTAAGTTTCATATCCATATTAAATCACCCGACCCTCCCGGCGCAGCCAACGATACAGCAGCCCGCCCGCTGCGGCGCAGGCGAACGCATTGACGCCGATCATGAAATATCCCGCGCGGAAGCCGAACACGTCGGTCGCCGCGCCGATTAAGAAATTGCCCGCCACTCCGAGTATGCCGATCGTCGTCACCGTGAACGTGATCGCGGCTTCCGTGCCGACCGGGTACCGGCGGGCGAGGAACGCCATGACCGTCGGGTACACCGGCGCGATGCCCGCCCCGGCGAGCGCGAGCAGCGCGGCGCCCGGCTCCCCGAGCAGCACGCCCGTGCACGTGCATAGGCCGGAAAAGCCGGCGAACGCAATGACCGACCGGACGAAGCCGAACCGATCCGTCAGCGGCCCGAGCACGAGACGAGCGGCCATGAAGCAGAAGAAGAACGAGGACAGCATCCAGGACGCGCGAGCGTTGTCCCAGCCGTACGCGCGTTCGAGGAAGTTGACGAGCCAGCCGCCGGCCGCCATCTCCGCGGTTACGCCGCACGAAAGCATGACGACGACGCACCAAGCGATTTTGTCCTTCGCGAAGCCCCGCCACGTCACGCGCTCCTGCCCCGGCTCCCCTTCCTCCCTCGGAAACTTCGAGAGCAAGGAAGGCAGCATCGGCAGGACGCACAGCGCCAGCAGCACGGCGTACATGCCCCGCCAGCCGAGCGCGCCGCCGCCCGGATCCCATCCCATCAGCGCGGTGGCCGCCAGCGGCGCCGCCGTCGAGCTAAGTCCGTAGAAAAAATGCGACAGGTTCATCATGAACCCGGTATTGCGCGTGAACAGCTTCGCGCTCAGTACCGCCAAGGCGATCTCGAGCAGCCCGTTCCATAAATACAAGAAGAAGAACGCCGCCGCGAACAGCGCGAACCCCGGCGCCGAGCCGATCAACCAGCCCGAGGCGGCCATGAACCCGAACGACAGCAGCAGCGCCGTCCGGAGGCCGATGCGCCGAATGACGCCCCCCGCGAACGAGCACGCCAGCAGGAAGCCGATCGAATTGAACGCGAGCAGCAGGCCGAGCTGCCATTCCTCGAGCCGGAAATCGTCCTGCATCCGCGGCAGCGCAGGCCCCTTCATATTCTCTGAAATACCGAAAATCAAATACCCGCCGAACACGACGCCTAATAATAAATAATAATTCCGGGATTGCCCGAGCTTCCCAAGCCTAGCTTCCTCTAATTGCTGCAAACCGATTCCTCCGATGCGTCGCGGACAAACGCCAAGAATATTAGGAATATAGCTGAAAAAACACCTCTTTCATCATATCAAAAATCGCGCCGAAACTCTCTTCCCTCGTCGCGGTCCACCAAAACTTTACATCAGACAATTTTCCGAAGTTGATGTCATGTAAATTGACAAATATGCAACCTAATATTTAAAATTCTCTTGAAATTTAACTAACCATCAAACATAATGTCATATATATTAACTCAGGGAGATTCATCCTTTGCGGTTACGTGAGCTGTGCGAAAGGTTGGTGCTCCGCATGCCAGGCGAGCTGATATTGACCGTAGACGACGAGGTACGCATCGGGGAATTGGTCGGCATGTATTTGCAGAAGGACGGATTCCGGCACATTGCCGCCACGAACGGGAAACAAGCGATGGAGCTCGCCGAGAAAGAACGCCCGAACTTGATCGTACTGGACGTCCTGCTCCCGGATATGGAAGGCTACGAATTATGCTCCCGCCTCCGCACGAAGACGGACGTCCCCATCGTGTTCCTGTCCTGCAAAGATACGGACGTCGACAAAGTCGTCGGGCTGACCGTCGGCGCCGACGACTATATGAGCAAACCGTTCAGCCCCATCGAGCTGATCGCCCGCATTAAAGCGCAGCTCCGCCGGTTCCGCGCGCAACGAGCGCCGCAGCCCCCGAAGCTCGTCCTCTCCAACGGGCACGTTCAACTGCATCCGGAAGCCCACGAAGTGTTCGTGGAAGGCCGAAAAATCGAACTGACCACCAAGGAATTCCAATTATTGTCGTATATGATGCATCACGCAAAACAAGTGCTTACGCCGGATCAACTGCTGCTGCACGTGTGGGGGTACGACAGCTCCGTCGATACGAAAACGTTAAAAGTCCATATCGGCCATCTTCGCAAAAAGATCGAACACGACCCGTCCCAACCGAAACGTATCATTACCGTCCGGGGGGTCGGCTATAAATTCGATGAGCGCGTCCAAGAAGCGTAAACCACTCCAACCGCCCAAAACGTTCGCCTTCCAATTGCTGGCCGCCATGCTGGCCGCCTCGATTTTGCCGCTGCTGCTGCTGTCCATGTCGGCCGGCCATACGCTGCGCACCCAAATGCAGGAAATCAGCGACGTCACCTCGCAAACGACGGAACGCGTCTATTTGCAAATGTACGATTCCAATATCGAGGAGCAAGCGGAATCGATCGATTCCGAAATGCGCAAGGTCGAGGACGCCGTGCTCGTCGCCAAGTCGTACGCGGAGGCGCTGTTCGCCGGCAAGGAGGGGAACGGGACGGAACCGATCCTCGAGTTCGACTACGACGTCTCCCAAGGCAGATTCGTGAACCGGCATCAAAGCGGCGAAGGCGTCGTCTCGATCCGATCCCCGCGGAGCGTGCGGCCGACGGAGGCGCAAGCCCGCGATTTCGCGCTGATGCAGTCGTTGTTTCCGATCTTCGAATCGGTCGTCGCCCGCAATTCGAACATCGTGCTGATGTATTACATTCATCCGGACGACGGCTCGTACTATTACCCGGAATACGACGGGCCCGAACCGTCGCCCAACCCCATACATATCCGTAACTTGACGACATACTCGTTCTACACCGACGCGCTGCAGGTCCCCCCCGGCGTCAATCAAGTCGCGTGGACGTCTCCTTATCTCGACATTACGCCGAGGGGATGGATGTTCACGGCGACGGCGCCCGTCTACGACGAACAGGGGCGATTGAGGGGCACCGTCGCCGCGGACGTGACGATCGACCGTTTCGTCGGCAACGTGCTCGACCGGGCGTTCCAAGACGAAGACGGGTACGCCTTCCTGCTCGATCAGCAGCACGAGCTGATCGCCGCGCAGCGTCAAGGTCTCGCCGAGCTGGGAACGCTCAACCTCGCCGAGCTGTTCGGCGGCGAGGCGCCGAACCGGTACCGCAGCATGACGTTGAACGGCGAAGCCAAGGCCGTGTTCAGCCGATACATCCCGTCGACCGACTGGATTCTCGGCTATATCGTGCCGGAGCGCGAAATGCTGGAGCCCGTCTTCAGCGCCGCGCGAGCGGCCTCCGAAGAAGCGCGGAAAAAGCTGTTTCTCCAGCTGGCGGCGCTGTTCGCGTTCAGCGCGGCAGTCTGCGTCGCCGTCGCCTTCTATTTGCGCTCCCGCGTCACCCGTCCCGTGAAGCTGCTCATGCACGCGTTCTCGGAGGCTCGCGAGGGGGTATTTACCGAACGGCTGCAGGACACCCGCTCCTACGAGTTCAACCGGCTGCTCCATTCGTTCAACGAGATGAACCGGAAAATTCGCCGACTGATCGACGAGCAAACGGCGCTGAATCACCGGCTGGAAGACATCGTGGAGCGGCGCACCGTTCAGCTTCGCGCAACGAACGAGGAGCTGGAGCGTCGGATCGAAGAGCTGCTGCGAATGGAGCAGTGGCGCAAATCGTTGTTCATGAATATCTCGCACGATTTGAAAACGCCGATCACGTTAATCCAAGGCTATATCGAGGCGATCCGGGACGGAACGATCCCCGCGGAAAATGCCGGTATGTTCCTGGATCGGATCCATGAAGGCATCCAAACGATCACGAGGTTTATCCGAAATTTAACGGATTTAAGTCTGCTGGAGAACCGGGAGGCCGTCGTCAATTTCGCTCCGCTCGATGCGTCCGCGTTCGCAGACGAGGTCGCGTCTCGATGGCGGGATTATTTCGGACTCGGGCAGCGGCGGTTCGCGGCGAAGCTGGAGGGCGGGCGAATCGACGTGCAGGGGGATAAATACTTGCTCACGCGCGCCCTCGACAATTTGATCGATAACGCAGCGAAATACTCGGACGATTCCTCGCCGATCGCGTTCGAGTTCGAACACGCGGGATCGGAGCTGCGGTTTCGGGTTGTCGACGAAGGCGTCGGCATTCCGGAGGAAGCGATGCCGTACATTTTTCAATCGTTCTACAGAGTCGACCGGTCGCGCAACAGCCACGTACCCGGCAGCGGCCTCGGACTGTCCATCGCCAAAGAAATCGCGGCGATCCACGGCGGCGAGCTGACCGTCGCGGCGAACCCCGCGGGGCGGGGATGCGTCTTTACGCTGTCCCTCCCGGCGCCGCCGCCCGAGCAGGCAGCAATACTTAAAAGGAGGGAATTTTTGGATGATCAGCGAATAAAGTAATAAACTTATATCTGTAAAGGTGGAATTTGCGAATGGAAGAACAAATCATCGCCACTGAATCCCCTGGACCGGCAGGAGTTGTGCCAAAACTGTTGTATGACGGCGGCAGCATCGATATTCTTTACGATTACCATGAAGATGCTATCAAATGGTACGAAAACCATCTTGGATGGAAGGTTGAACAAAAAGAAAATTGGAAACCGGACCCCAGAGTCGCCGCAGGGAAAATGACTCATATGGGAAGGGGGTACTGGCTGACTTCGTACGTTACAAAGAAGAAGCTTCCGTTCCATTATGCAGAACGCGGTACGATCGACCCCCATGTTCGTCTTTGTCTGAAGGCTAAGGACATTAAACAAACACACGATGATTTTTCAAAGAAAGGGATCCGCGTATCGGAAATCTACAACGGTCCAGGCGGTCACTCCTATTTCGACGCATGGCTTACTATGGAAGGAACGAGGTTCACGTTTCAAGACGAACTCGAGCATTCGCCGATTGCCTTTCCGGACTGCGATAATTTTCGGGATACTTGCGTTCGTATCGGCGTTAAAAATTTAGAAAATGCAATCAAGTGGTATAAACAATATGTCGGTATGGAAGTTGAGTCTCTACATGGCGGCGATGGATACGCAATCATGTCGCTGGGGGTAAATCATCATCCTAACGGGAAATCCATGTGGGTCCTCGAACAACTCTCGGATGGCGCTATTACAGAAAAAGTAGACGGCCCCGTTCGTCCGACCTGCTATATTCAAAACCGGGAACAATTTTTCGGGTACCATACATTTCTGAAGAATAGCGGGGTGGATGTCTGCGAAATCGGAGGGTTTACGGGTCGCGGCATGTCCATGTTCCACTTCTATGATCCGGATGGGAATCGTTTCAATGTAAGTTGTTTTGTATAAAAAAACACCCCTTAGCATTCATCGGCTTCACCGATGGCCGTTCTAAGGGGTGCAGCAGCTTTTACTTCACGTCTTCCGCCTTCGGCAAATCGAGCGTCGGCGTTTCGTCGAAGAAGTTGAACGGCTTGATCATCGCCGTCACCCACTCCGTCGGCATGATCGGGAACTCCTCCGCGCGCATGACGTGCGTCGTGCCCGTCGTCATCCAGACGACCGTGTCCGTTTTGTAAATATTGCGGTTTTGCTTCGTCCAGAGGCCGAGGCCCGTGTCGGTGTTATGCGCGGTGTATTTGCCCTCGGAATACAATTCGTCTTTTTTGTACGGCGTTACGAAGATATGATTGTTGATAAATTCGGCGCGCTTCAAGACGTAATCCGTCTCCGTGAACAGCGGCTCTTCCATGAACGGATGCGTGCCGCCCGCGAACGGCATGATCTGATAGCCCGTCGGGTATCCTTGCTTGTTTTCATTCGATTGATTCTGAACGAGAACGATTTTATCCGGGTCGTACTTTTGGATCGCTTCCAGCTCGGATTTATATTTTTTCTCGACGTTGATCATTTCGCTGCGCGCGAACTCCGGATTCGGAACGGTAATTGCCGTCGGCTTGATTTCGCCGACCGTGTTCGTCGTGCCGTCGATGTCCAAATCGAGCCGGTAGTTGAAAATGTGCTGGTGCGTCGGCGCCATGATATGCTGGTCGACCAAGACGCCGTTGCGCGTATCTTTTCTGGCGGTGATGTCGTCCATCGTTTCGCTGTGCACGGCTTTCACTTGCGCGAGGCCCGTGGCGCCGGCGGCCAGCTTGATCGAACCGTTTTGCAGGAAAATCCAGTCCATAATGTAGTCGTAGTTGCCGATCGTCGCGACGGAGCGCAGCACGAGCTCGCGGCGCTCCCGCGCGTATTCGTTGTGGGACCATTCCGGATCGGCGTACCGCTCGAACAGCGCGAACGCTCGATCGACGACCTTGGACGTGCCGTCCGTGTTGTTGAACGCCGCGCCGAAGAACGTCGCGTTGCTCGGAACGTCCGAGCCGGGGTTCAGCGGGCGCACCGACAACCCGATGCCGTATTCGCCGGCGTCCATGAAAATCTTGTACAGCCACGCCGGATCCGGATCGCCGTACGGCACCATCATGCCGCCGATATATCCTTCGTACATGATTTTCCGCTTCTCGCCTTCATCGTCGAAGGATACCGTCGAGACGATCGGACCGACCCGCGGGTCCATCCGGAACTGGAACTTCCAGTTTTGCCAATCGACCGTATTGCCCTTGACCGAGAAGCTTGCGCCCTTCGGCTGCGTAATAACGAGCGGTTTCAGTTCCTTCGTCCGCTTCGTTTCTTTCACGATGCTGTAATTGTTCGGATCCTCGGAGACCGGAGGAGTGCCGTAATCGTAAATTTTAACGACTTTCTTCGCATTCAGGTCGACGAGGAACGCCAGGCCGTCCATCGGGTGGAAAAAGCGGTCGAACGCGCCTTCCACTTTCGGACGCGGCACGGACATGGCCAGTCTCGAACCCGGCGGCGTCAGCTCCGGACCGTAGTCG
This sequence comes from Paenibacillus sp., assembly GCF_035645195.1. NCBI lineage: Bacteria > Bacillati > Bacillota > Bacilli > Caryophanales > Paenibacillaceae > Paenibacillus > Paenibacillus sp. The sequence goes on from NZ_DASQNA010000042.1 coordinate 88,464, forward strand.
CCCAGCGGGCCGTCGGCGAACGTCACCTGCTCCAGATCCGTAATGCCCCGCTTCGCGAGCGCCGCGACCGCCCCCGGATCCTTCTCGACAATTCCCTCCGTTTGCCCCCACTCGGTGTAGAACGGCCACCCTTTCGTAACCTCTTTCCATTCGACGACTTTCGCTTCGTCCAAGTCGACGATGCCTTCGTACGGCTTGCTGCCGATGATGGCGATGAACTCGGCCCGCCGCGGCAGACGCTCCGCAATGTTCCCGTCGTCCCAATCCCACACTTTCGTCTTCTCCGGCGGATCCAGCTTGATTTCCGGGAAGTACATCCCCTCTTTGCCGTAGCTCGACTTCTTCACGATGTCCGCCGTCGCGGCGATTTCGTCCGGCGTCAGCGGGTTCAGCGGGTGGTACACCAGCTCTTCGATGGCGGCCGACGTCAGCGGCACCTTGAGCAGCCCCGCCGGGGCCAGACTTACCGTCGCCACCGCGGCGGCGACCGCCGCGGCCAACAGCACGCGTTTTTTTCTTTCCATGGGATCCCTCCGTGTCCGACGAATATGATGTTTCGCTTTCGAATCGCTGTCACGGAACCTCACTTCGACATCCCGCGACAACCCTTCCGTCTGCGATCTACGTCACATAGCGTAACGCACGAAGGTAAACAGCAAAGCCCGGTTCGGTAGCGCGGAAGGAAAATATGCGGGCGATTTCGGTAAAATCGAGGTAAAAAAATCCCGCCCCCTCAGCCGAGGGATGCGGGATGAACGGCGACGCGCGCGATCAAGGCACTTCGATCGCGAAAGGGACGAGCAGCAGCTCCCCGTCCCGTTGAAACTGCCCCCACAGCTTGTAGAGGCCCGGTTTCGGGAACGTGACGCCGAACACCGCCTGCGGTCCGGAGGACGCCCAATTGAGCGGATGCACATGAATGAATTCGTCCATCGCCTCGTCGACGGCGACGACGTGACCTACGGCGCCTAAGTACAGCTCTAAATCTTTAACGGGTTTCCCGCTGCGCGCGTCCGCGAACGTGAACGTCATCTCCGTTTGCATGCCCGCCATCAAATGGCCGCCGAAATCGAGCGTCACGCGCATGCCTTCGATGTCGGCCGTCAGGTTCTCGCTCGGCGCGAGGCGCTTCGCCGCCGGCGCGTCGCCCGCGACGGCGACGACCTCGCTCCGGGTCAATTCGTTCATGCCCGCCGGCTTCAGATCCGCGAACAGCTTGTACGCGCCGCCGGTCGGGAACGTCATCGCCGGGAGCGCGAACCGTCCTTCGCCGACCGGCTCGGGGTGTACGTGCAGGAAATGCTCCAAATTTTCGTTGATCGCGATCAGGTGGAGCGGCTTCTCGTGCACGATATCGTACTGCGCAATCGGCTGCCCGCCGCCGTCTTGGACGCGCAGTTCCAGCTTCGCCGGCGTCCCCGCCGACGGGCTCCCATCGGGCCAATCGAGCGTCATCGCGACGCCCTTCTCCGCTTCCGTCGCCTCTTCGCCCGAAGCGGCATGCGCATGCGCCATCGTGAACGCGTACGGGTCCAGATACGGATCGGCGAAGGCGTCGTCCGCCTCGTTCGGCATAAGCTGCATCGCGCCGAACGCGCAGCCGGCCGCCAGCGCCGGGACCAGCGCGAACCATCGTTTTCTCATCGGCTTCCTCCTTCAGGGCCCTGGCCTTTTCTTGCCATTGTAGAGAAAGCCCGTAAAGCCTGAGGTCCGGTCCAGGTAAACGGAAGGTAAAATAACGGCGAACCGGAGGATAAGGCGCGCCGGCTTGCCGAACGGACGAAAGCGGCATACAATAGTAGGAATCCCGTTTCAGGAGGTTTTACGCAGACATGAAGAAGAAACCGAACGCCCCCGCGAGCCGGCGGACGAACCCGGACGCGCACCGCGGGCAGTGGACCCGCAAGCCGATTACGCAAGTTCAGCCGAATCGAAAAGCGCAGCAGCGCCGCACGTTTTGCCGGAACAAAGGCCAAGACGACGGCGCTGTTTTCATGTGTGCATAGCAAGACCGCCAAGATTCGGATACAGCGCATCCGCTTGGCGGTCTTATTTCGTCACGGCGTCACGGCGTTTCGGCGCAAATCATCGACGTCAGGTTGACTCCGCCGGCCGTCGCAAGCCCGATATGCCACTCCCCGCGATGGAACGTAACGCCCGCGAGCCCAGGAACCGGGACGGCCGCAAGCTCCGGGGACGCGGCGAAGCCGGCCTTGCGCAATCGCGCGATCCAATCCTCCGTCCGCTCGTGCCGCTCGCACCGCAGATGCTCCGGGGAAGCGATAATGTCTTCGATCTCCCGCGCGAAAAATATTTTCACCGCTCGGTTCTCCTCCGGCGTCATCTCGAGCGTATCCAGCAATTGAAACACCGACGAAAAATGATGCCAGCTATGATCGAACCGCAGCAGATTATTCGGCGTCTGGTGGTCGGTATCCGGCTCGCTGAGCGTCACGATCCGAGGCGCCAGCGAAAATATGCGCCGCAGCACCGCATCCTTCGCGTCCGATTCCCCTTCCGAGCCGCGCACGTGGTGGAGCGCGAAAGCCGCATTCACCAGCAGCGCTTCTCGGGTCCGGCCGATTCGTTCCCAGATCGCTTCCGGCATCTCTTCGATGACGCTCGGGACGGGCACGAATTGGACCGGAATGCCGCATCGATCGGCGGCCTCCAGCACCTGCTTCCCGGCTTGCTCCAGGAACGTCTCGTTCGGCTCGACCGCGTACACTGTCAGAAGCGAAGGCCGCCTCCCTTGGCGGTCCAGTTCGCGCAGCAGCGCGACGATTTGGCGCCCGGTTCCGATTCCGATCTCTAGCAGCGCGGCCGCTTCCCCGCATGCGATGCGCCGCGTCAGCGCCTCGTTCGCGATTTCGGTCACGCAGGTCACGAACGGCACTTTCCGCGCCAGCACGTTGAACAGCACGATCTGCGGCACATCGTACTGTCTCAAGTACAAGTTCATTTGCTCGTTCTCTTGCGGATCCAGTCGTTTCATCGTCGCGGCGGCGAACAAATACGGCAGCAGGTCGTCCGGCCGTTCAGCGACCTTCAGCTCCCCGGCGAAGCGGGCAAGCCTCTCCCTGACTTCCGCCCCTCCGCCGTTCAACGCAGCGTCCAGCAGCGAGCGCAGCGTTGCATAAGATTCAGTTTGATACGTTCTCATCCTTCTCCCCTTCCGTGCGTTCGCCCCGCTTCGATGTACGCGCCAGTGCTGCCCGCGGGCTATGCTTCATCATATTAACGGGATGCGGAAATAGAAGGTTCCTTTGCGCGCAAAAAAAGGACGACCGAGCGTCGGCTCGACCGTCCTTTCCTGCATTAGATTTTATAAAACGACTTCGCGTCGATCTCCGTCAGCACCGTGTCCACCAATCGATCGTACTGGCGGTTCTCCTCGTCGAAGTACGTCCGGCCGCCGGCCTTCCACTCCGCCGGGTTCGCGGACGGCACCTCGAGGGTCGACTCGAACACCCACGTCGCGTTGCCGATCAAGTGAACGATCGCGTTTCCGTTCGCGAGCGCGGACGGCTCGCCGTCGACGAAGCAATTGACCATTCCGCCCTTGTTATACACCTTGATCGGGACGTTCGGATCGCAATGGCCGAGCAGGCAAGCCGTGAACGACGACGCCGACATCGCCGTGCCGCACGAATTCGTCACGCCGACGCCGCGCTCGTACGTCAGCACGAAAATCGAATCGCGGCCCAAAATTTTGATAAAGCTCACGTTCACGCCGCGCGGGAACACGCTCTTGTCCGCATTCGCCCGCCCCGCGATCTCGATCAGCTCCGGCTCGAACGTATCGACGACGGCGACGATGTGCGGGTTCGGGATGCTGAGCGCCGTAAAGCGCAGCGTCTCGTGCAGCGCCGGAATCGCTCGATCGACGAACGGCTCCGCGTCCGCGTTCATCGGCAGCGACGCCGGCGACAAATTCGGCTCGCCGATCGTCACGTCGAACGTCGGCACGTCCGGGAACAGATCGGCGACCTTCTTGATCGGGATGTTCCGCTTCATCGTCTCGATGTCGACCTCGTCTTTGCCGAGCAGTTCAATGACGTACCGGCCTACGCAGCGGACGCCGTTGCCGCACATTTCGGCTTCGGACCCGTCCGTATTGAAGAAGCGCATCCGCGCGTCGCCCTTGTCGCTCTTCTGCACGTACAGCAGCCCGTCCGAGCCGTACGCCTTCTCCCGGTCGCACAGCTCGGTGACCAGCTTCACGCGCAGCGACTCGTCGATGGCGTAGTCGTTCGAAATTTCGTCGATCAACACGAAGTCGTTGCCCGACCCGTGGCATTTCAGCAGCTTGATATTCATTGGCTCGTTCTCTCCCTGCGGGGTTGCATTCGTTATCCGTTATTCTATGCCAGCCGCGCGGAGCGCGCAAGGGGGCGGGGCAGGTTACCGTTTGGGCCGGTAGCTGACGAACGCGGCCTTCTTGCTGTCGGGCGACCACGAATTGACGTTGATCGTGCCCTGCCCGCCGAACAGCGCCGCGATCGTGCGGGACGGTCCGCCGGAGGACGGCATGACGCGCAGTTCGACTTCTTTGTTCGGCGGGTGGTCGCCGGGTTCGACGTCCCCGGCGCGGTACGCGAGGTAAAGCACGAGTCTCCCGTCGGGGGATACATGCGGAAACCAATCGTTGCTTTCTTCGAACGTCATGCGCGTCGGTTCGCCGCCGTCGGCGTTCATGCGCCATATTTGCATCAGGCCGGACCGCGTCGAGTTAAACCAAATGTGACGCCCGTCCGGAGCGTATTCCGGTCCGTCGTCCAGCCCCGGAAGGTTGGTCAGTTGCGCTTCCTCCCCGCCGTCGACCGAAATCGTGTATACGTCGTATTGCCCGCCGCGTTCGGCGCAGTACGCGAGCCGCTTCCCGTCGGGCGACCACCCGTGCAGGTACGAGGGCCCTTGCGGCGTGACGAGTCTCGGTTCCCCGCCGGAGATCGGCACGATGTAAATCCGCGATTTCCCATCCTCCGCGGAATGGTGGCTTATGGCGATGCGCGTATGGTCGGGAGACAGCACGTGATCGTTGTTGCAGGCGTTCGCGAACCCGGTGTCGATCCGCACGCTCGTTCGCGCGGCGATATCGAACGAAAACAAGTTGCCGCCGCTGTTATAAATCAGTTTGTCGTCGCGCGTCCAGTTCGGCGCTTCGATGACGCCGTCGAACGAGGCCAACACCGTTCTTTCGCCGGTTTTGACGTCGATCGTCTCCAGCAGGCTCTCCACATTGCGGTTCATCTTCCGTCCCCCTTATCCCGGCGTAACCATTCGATCCAACGCCTGCAGCAGCTCGCCGGCCCGGCCGGCGATCGCGAGATCGAACCGCTCGGCCGCGCCTCCGATCTCCATGTTCAAGTACACCGTCCGCCCGTCGGTGTACTGCGGCAGCGCGCTCGCGGGGGCGACCTGCAGGCTCGTGCCGATGACGAGCACGAGCTCCGCCTCGCGGAACCACCCGAGCGCCTCGCGCCACGCGCGCTCCGGCAGCGTCTCGCCGAACAGGACGACGTTCGGCCGAAGCCGCCCGCCGCAGCTCGCGCAAGCGGCGCCGCCGGCGAAGGCCGCCGTCTCCGCCGGGCGGCCGCAGCCGTGGCAGCGCGCGGAGCGCAGGCTGCCGTGCAGCTCCGCGACGCGCTCGCTCCCGGCGGCTTGGTGGAAGCCGTCGACGTTCTGCGTCGCGATCGCCTGCAAGAGGCCCGCCCGCTCCCAGCGCGCCAGCACGCGGTGCCCTTCGTGCGGCGCATGCTTCGCCAGCGTCTCGATCCGGTACCGGTAGAAGTCCCGGAACAGCTCGTAGTTGTCTTCCAGCGTATCGACGTTCGCCACGGCGTGCGGGTCGAGCTTCCGCCACCAGCCGTCCTTGGATCGAAAATCCGGCAGCCCCGACTCCGTGCTCATGCCCGCTCCCGTCAGCGCGACGGTGCGCCGGGACGTGCGCAGCCACTCCGCCGCCCGCTCAAGCGCGTTTTCGCTCATGCTCGATGCCCCCGTTCTCGTATCGTTGGTTCCATTATACACCGGAGCCTCCCCTCACGCGGCGAAAACCCGCAAACGTACCGCCTGCGGCGGCGCGATTGCGGGTTTCCTCAACTACGAAGCGTACTCTTCGATTTCCGTCAACGCCCGCGGCGGATTCGCCAGCGTACGAATCTCCCGTCGCGCACCTCCCGCTCGGGATAGGATCTCGAAGCGATAAGCCGAAAGGCCCGGCGAAGCCTCCGCTGGGCCTGCATTACTTTTCTGCAACGTCTACTCCGCCGCGCCGCAGCACTTCTTATACTTCTTCCCGCTTCCGCATGGACATGGGTCGTTCCGGCCTGCCTTCGCGGCAATCGACGGAATCGGCTCGTCCGACTGGCGGCGCGGGAGGAGCGGCTGGATCGCTTCCGCCTCTTCCATCATCCCCGCTTCTTCGTACATGTCCTGCAGCCGCTCCAGTACGAACTCCCGATCCTCCAGCCCGTCTACCTCGAGCGCTCGCTTGAGGAGGGCGATCCCCCGTTCCGGATCCCGGTTCTCCTCTTCGCCGTAACTGCCGTACTGCTCGGCCCAGCCGATCCAGCCCCACGCCCAAGTCGGACGATCCTCCGTCAGCGCGCGGTACGCCGCCTCGCCTTCGCCGGCCTTCCCGAGCCGAAAATACGCTTCCGCGATCGCTTTGCGGAAATTCAACCCGTCCGGACCGTCCTCCGGGATTCTCCGCAAATACGCGGTGCAGAAATCCGCGCGCAGCTTCGCGTACGCCTTATCCTCCAACGAGGCATTATAAAGCGCGATATCGAAATCGTTCGCCCATTTCGTAAGATATTGATCCCCGTCGAAGATCGGCTCGAACTCCTCGATCGAGCCGATTCCTCGCGCTTCCATCTCCCACTCGATGCCGCGCCACAACCGCATCCAAGCGTCGCACGCCGCCGCGAGCTCGCCTTCCAGCGAAAGCTTGTACCCTTCTTGCATTTGCTCGTTCAGCGCCGTCAGCGTCATATTGGCCGCTCCTTCTCGTTTATGCTGTCAGTCTTTCACCAGTCGATCTCGTCCGGGTACGTCCAACCTTCCAATTCGATCGCATCCCGAGGAACCCCGAATTCGGCCGCCGCCTCCTGGACAGCATTCTTCATGTCGTAATAATCGTCATTCCGATCGGCGAACCGTTTCGCCATCTGTCTACTGCTCCTTCGTAAGCATAGGGCGGAATTTCCCTTAATAATAACACAGCGTCCGTTAACCTTGCGTTCTCTTACGGTTTCCCAGCCGCATTGCCTTGCAGCTTTAGTACGTGCTCCCGACGCAAAGCGGGATCGGTGACATTCGCTTCGATCAACGCTTGATGGATGTGCAAGATTTGGGCGTCGGACAGGAGCGGTTCCGCATGGATCGCCTTTTGGCGAAGCAGCTTGCGTTGAATAAATTCGCTTAACTCTACGTCGTAAACGACTAACTCGTCGGATTCGATTTTCCGCAGCGCCGGGTCGATGCTGAATCGGCAGCGCATAGTGAAGGAGACAAGGGAGATGAACGAGAGCGGCGCATGATTCGCTAGTACGTTCTCCAGCGCCTTAATATGTCCTTGATTTTGCTTTAACGGATTGTACATTTTGAATCGGCCGCCGACCGACCATTGCCTGTCCTCGCGACCGCCTTTGATTTCGCCGTTGTAATTTTTCGTTTCGATGACGAACAAGCCGTACGGCGTCACGACGACGTGATCAATCTGCGCAAAGCCGGTTCTTGATTTTGGGTTGCGAACCATCAGGTCGGAAACGAATTTACATGCTTTCGGCAATTGGTCCAATTGAATATTGATTTTATGTTCGCCAAGTTCGCCGATGCGTTCTGGAGCGACTTTCGGCTTCGCTTTCCTCGGTTTGCGCGCCTTGTCCGTCTCCGGGGCAGCCTTCGGTCCGAGTCCGAAAATACGTAGTAGTTTCGATAGCATGCTGCATCTCCTTTTATGAATTAAGAATAAGTTAGACAAATGCGTTCGACTTGTAACTTCCCAGCTATTAACTTAGTAAAATATTACCACAAACAATCCGCTTGCAGGCGGTTCATTCGCACCAGGAAGATAAGCGCAAGACCGGAATCCCCTGCTCCGCACCCAAAAAGAAGCGAATCGCAATCTCAGATGCTATACTGAAGTTACAGAAAAAGGGAGGGAAGCCGAAGCCGATGAGGAAGCCCATCATTGCCGTAGATATGGACGATACGATTTGCCATCTTGTCAAACGCGCTATTCACTACAACAACATCCACTTTCCGACCCACCCTCTCCGATACGAGGATATGCTGGAGTGGAACACGGACCATCTGCGGCATCCGGAATGCACGGAGGAAGTGTTTTTCCAGCGGCCGGGGTTGTACGAGGAGTTGGAGCTGTTCGACGAGCATGTCGTGGAAGAAATGGAGAAGCTTCACCGCGACTACGACGTAATCATCGTGACGGCGGCGAGGCCGAAGACGGTGCACGAGAAATGGAACTGGCTGCAGCGCCATATGCCGTTCATCCCGTTCGACAACTTTTTCGTATGCAAACGGAAGTATTTGCTGGAGTTCGATTTGCTGATCGACGACGGCGCGCACAATTTGTTGCCCGCGATGGAGCGCGGCAAGCAGGTGCTGTGCATTCCGCATCCTTGGAATTTGAAAGCGCGGGAGCAATATCCGTTCCCGGTCATGACGTCTTGGCAAGGCGCTAAGGAACGGGTCGACGAAATGCTGCAAACGCGCGCTGCTATGTAAACGTCCCTTTCATGAAAACAACCTTAGTCCGCTGCCGGCTAAGGTTGTTTTGGCTTACTGCGAGGGGATGACGCCTTTTTTCAAAATGATGTTCGCGTACAGCGCGCGTTCGCTCGTCGCGACGATCGCATACGCCTCTTTCGCCCGTTCGTAAAAGTCGAACCGCTCCGCGTATTCGAACCCGCGGTCGTCGCCGTGCTTGCTCACGATGGAGCGGTATTCGTCCCAAATCGCCGGCTGCCCGACGGAATCGCCCGGGACGACAGCCATCAGCGTCACGGGATGTGCGACGTAGGTGTCGAGCGGGTAAAAGGCGAGAATCGCGTCCAGCAGTTCGGGCACGCCGTGACCGTCGGCGCGAAGAAGACGTCGAGCGCTGCTCGCGGCGGGGAAATTGCCGTCGGCCAGCACGAGTTCGTCGCCGTGACCCATTTCCATCATGATCTTCATCAGTTCAGGGGAAATGATCGGAGGGATGTGTTTCAACATAACGATCCGTCCTTCCTATTCGCTCATGGGGTCCCGCATCGGGGACGGAAACCACTAATACCGTAATCTATCGTTTGTTATCATATTCTATTATCTCATTTTATCCTGGGCGCGGCCGACTGTAAATGCCTCCGCACCGTAAATAACGCATCCGGTTGTCCGTTATTTTTCGTGCGATCGGTTCTATCCCCGTTTGCGGAAACCCGTTCCTCTGCAAACGACCCGTTTGCCCCAATTAATGGACACTGCGTACCGTTAGAACCGGACCTTCGTGTTATAATATGGTAAACAATTGCCAAAGGGGGTACATAATGGATCGGGACCGAGTCGGATTTCCGACCGTGTTATATCATGGAACGTTGGACTTGTACCTGTCTTCGTTCCAAGACAAGCTGCTGAATCGGGCGTATTGGCGTCCGAATCGCGATTTCGGGGAAGGGTTCTACACGACCATCAGCATGCAGCAAGCGATGAAATGGGCCATCCAGGGGGCCAGGAATTACATAGGGCTTGAGACGCCGGTGCCGTGCGTGCTCAAAATTCAGCTGCTGCCGAAACGGATCGACGTGTTTCCCCGTATTTTCATGTCGCCGGAGCTGGAGTGGGCCGAGTTCGTCTTCCGTCATCGAACGAACGACCGGAAGGATGCGGATCCGTGCCGCAAGCATCCGGACCTCATTATCGGGCCGATGGCGGACAATGACACTGGCATGATCGTGAGGGATGCGGTAAAATTAGGGAAAGACGTCCATTGGTTCAGCGACAAAATTACGCGAGATCGACGCGGGCGCAAGCTGGATCCGCTGCGGCTCGGCAACCAGGTCGTCTTCGCGAACGAACGGCTGGAGGACAGTCTCCGGCTCGTCGGCTATTATTTGCGTACGGAAGGCAGGTGGACGTATCATGACTATCAAAGCGTACGAAGAGCTTGATCGTTTCGAGCAAGGGATGGTGGAGCATCTCGTCGACAAGAAGAAGTACCGTCATGAAGATGCCGTCCGACTGTGCGCCGACTACGCGCCGGTGCTCGAGCTGCTGCAGAAGCATTACAACTGCGAGGATTACGCGGACTGGATTCACGAGGCGCAGGCGAACGGGCTGACGCCGGAGCGTTGGATCGAGCGGATCCGGGAGTTGGATCGCCCCGCGCAGAGCGCGAAGAAGCCGGTGCGAAAATCGAAAAGCGCGCTTCACTAAAACGACCCGCCGGTTAAGGCGGGTTTTTTTGACCGACTGGAGAGGACTTCCAAAGGATTCTCGCCGGAAGCCCGCGAATCGTATCTTTATTCGGCTGCAAAGGAGATTCTCGCATGAACGACATTCCGCTGTATGCGGCATCGATTGCGATCGCCGTTCTATTGGCCGGCATCGCCTGTTTTCAAGTGCTGCTCTTCCTCGGCTTCCCGATGGCGGAGTACAGCTGGGGCGGCCGGCATCGCGGCGTGCTGCCGAATCGGTTGCGCAGAATGAGCTTGCTGTCCGCCTTTGTCCTCGTGACGATGGGGCTTGTCTTTCTCGTACACGCACGCGTGCTGGACATCGGGGCGGCGCTGCCGACGCAGGGCTTCGTTTGGGCGATCACGGGACTCCTGGGGCTCAATACGCTGGGTAATCTCGCTTCGCAAAGCGTCAAAGAAAAACGGGTCATGACCCCGCTGTCGGGAACCGCTTTCGCCGCTTGCTTGTTCGTGGCGTTGAACGCGTAATGCACGGGTTCCGCCTATACGGTTCGATTTCGGCTCTGCGTCCGCTTCGCGTACGCCCGGCGCCGACGGATCCACCAGGCTCCCGCCAATTCCCCGGCGATCCAGCCGATAGCGAGCACGATGGCCATGTACTCCCGATCCCAAGTCGGGAATGCGTACATAAACAGGAGCACCGCGATCGCGGCGAACGCGGCGCGCACGAGGTGCGCAAGCCGCCTGCCCTCCGATTTGTAAGTTCGTGCCATCATCTCCCCCCTCTCATCTAGCAATCTACCATAATCCTTATTTTCCCAGTATAGCATGAACCCCTTCTCTGTTATTAGCCAAAAAAGACCCGCCGCCGGCGAGTCAATGATTGTTCGATTCGTTAGTCAGGAAAGCGGCGATCTCGCCGTTCACTTGGTCCGCGCATTCGATCGACAGCGCATGCCCCGCGCCGGGAACGACGCAAGCTCGCGCGTGGGGAACGGTCCGTTTCGCGCCGGCGATCGCTTTGCGGTAGTCGTAGATGACTTCCCGGTCTCCGACCAGCAGCAATACGGGCATCGTCACGCGCGACAGCTCCTCGTCGGAGAAGACGGACGGGATTACAATCTTGTGCTTCCAACCGAAGCCGACGAGACCGCGGTAAAATTGCTCGAACAGCCTCGGATCGACCGTTTTGCCCGGACCGACGAACCACGAACAGAACGAGTCGACGATCATGCTTCGCGTGCGGATGAGGCTGGCGGCGAACAAGCGAAGTCCGAATTGTTTGTTGAACTTCGTGAAGGAGGCGGCGGGCGCCAGCAGGATGAGCTTTTCGACGCGGGACGGTTCATGGATCGCGAAGTTTAAGGCGTGCCAGCCGCCGTTCGAGTGTCCGCCGAAGACGGCTTTCTCCAGACCGAGTCGATCCATCAGCTCGGTGAGCCAACCTACGTAATCGAGCTTGGCATGGAAATGCCGCGACGCCGCGCTCCGGTTAAATTCGCCGAGCACGTCGACGGCATACACCCGGCGCCCGGATGCGGCCAGCGCTTCGGCCGTCGGGTACCACATCGCGGCGCTGAATCCGAAGCCGTTGAACAGCAGTATAGGCTGTCCGTTTTTCGGGCCGCACACGAGCATATGCGTAATGCCGTACGAGGTTCGGACGCGCATCGATTCGACCGGGACGTTCCAGAGTTCCAAGGTCTTTTCGTAGGCGGCCATGTAATCGAGTTCGTGTTGTATCGACTTGAATAAAGGGGTTGCCGCCGTCGCGGCAGTTAACGTGTTCATCGTACGGTTCCTCTCTTTATGTAATTTAACAATTTTTCAGTTTCGTTCATTTCCTCGGAAATGAATCCGAGTCAACCCGCCGTGTGCCGATGCCATTCTTCGAGCGTCACGACTCCCAGCTCGGGCGCCGGTCGTCCGGGAAGCATCGCGATGAATTCCAACGAGTGTCCGTCCGGGTCCTCGAAATATATGGATACGGCCGGCATCCAGGCGAAGACCAGAGGCTCTTCCCCGTCGTTCCGGAAGTTGCGGAGCGCGACGCCGCGCTTGCGGAGCGAGTCCATGACGTCCGGCAGCTCCTCCGGCGTCGTGCGGAACGCGATATGGCTCCGCACGATCAGCCCGGGCTCCGTCTTCCAAAGCCCCAGCATCGTGGCGCCGGGTCCCCCGATCCAATAGAATCGAGCGCCGCGGGCGTCCGTATGCGCCAAGGGCAAATTCAACGTTTGCTCGTAAAAAGCCGCCGAACGTTCCAAATCGGCTACGGCCAAATGCGCTTCGAATAGTCCGTAATGCCGAATCGGCTGTCCTTGTTGTTCCGCTCTCCTCTTGGAAAGTCTAATAGTTTCCATGTCTGTTCTCCTTCCTTCTCTACAGGCGCATCAATGTTTCGATACCTTCATGATATAGAAAGAAGAAGCGCCGCTCATCGGCAAGAAGGCCGAGGCGGCGCTGCAACATTAGTCTTAGGACTTTATTGTAATCGATCACGAATTCGGCGCCATGCGGTGCAGTTGATCGTTTTCGTACACGTGCGTCCCAGGGGTGTACATTTGGGCGGCGCGCACGAGGACGGCGGCGACGGCGGCCGCTTCGATGGGACGGTATTTGAATAGCGGGCCGCGGAATAAAGGGGACAGCGGGCGGCTCAACCATTCAGCGAAAGTTTCGCCGAGCCGCAATCGCTCTCGTTGGCCCAGCAGCAGCGACGGGCGGACGATCGTCAGCATCGGGATCTGAAGCGCGCGGATGTCCGCTTCGGTTTCCCCTTTCACCCGGTTGTAGAAAATTTTCGATGCCGGATCCGCCCCCATCGCCGACACGAGCAGGTAGCGCTTCACGCCGGCCGCCTTCGCGCGTTCGGCCGCCGCGAGCGGATAGTCGTGGTCGACTTGGCGGAATTTCTCCCGCGTCCGCGCCTGCTTCATCGTCGTGCCCAGCGCGCAGAACACGTCTTCCGCGCCTTCGAACGCGTCCGCCGGCATCGCATCGAAATGCTCGAGAACGATTTGCCGCAATTTGGGATGCTCGGTCAGCGGTTTGCGGACGACCGCCGTGACGGTGTCATACGCCGGCGACGCGAGCAGCCTCTCCAATACGTGCCGACCGATCAGCCCGGTCGCGCCGAGCAGCACCGCGTGTTTCGTTTGCTCCATGGTTCGGGCCTCCTTTGTTCTCCTCATCATAGCATGGGGAGGAGGCTTCGCAAAAAGGAGGCGCGGACGGCGGAGTTTAGGCGCAAATGTGCGGTTATTCGCCGCAAGCGGACCCCGCTCGCACCCATTAGGCGCAGTTTTGCGGCTATTCGCCGCAGGCGGACCCCGCTCGCACCCATTAAACGCAGTTTTGCGGCTATTCGCCGCAAGCGGACCCCGCTCGCGCCGATTAGGCGCAGATGTGCGGCTATCCGCCGCAGACGGACTCCGCTCGCACCCATTAGGCGCAGTTTTGCGGCTATTCGCCGCAGGCGGACCCCGCTCGCGCCCATTTGGCGCAGTTTTGCGGCTATTCGCCGCAGGCGGACCCCGCTCGCGCCCATT